>DXUR01000290.1 GCA_019417795.1 Clostridiales bacterium
ACCGTCTCAACGGTATTCCCTTTGTCCCACAAAAGCTCCGTAACTTCCCCGCCATCCTTGAACACCGGAAAATTCAGACCAATCCGCTTTAGCGGATATTCAGACTCGTCATTCCTGTAAATTTCAATTTCCTTAATCAAGGCTGTGACCACATTTCTCTTTTCTTCGTCATTTATTATATTATAAACGCAGTCGAAATTCACCATGATTTTGTAAATATTCTCAAGAGTAATTGCCTGCTGCTTAATTGCATCTCGCCGAAATCTGGCATCTTCGATTTTTTCCTCCAGCTCAACAATGACATCATATAGGGAATCTAACCGCAAGGTCATATCATGGAGCTTTCGTTCCCGGTATTTTGCATCAGCAGGGAGACTGTCAATTTCCCGTTCCAATCTTGTTTTATTCAGATCAACTTCCTTCAGCTTTGCCTGATAGCCCTCCAGTTCTTTATCCACTGCTTTCGTGTCAATCTGAACGCCAATCCGTTTTTTAATGGCTTGGGCATATTCCTCATTCCTTACGATCTCACGAATTGCCTCAATGACCATCGGTTCAATATCGGTCTTTTTCAGCATCGCCTTATATTCACAATGCTTACCCCGGACCATCCTATTCCGACTACATACATAATAGTAAATTTCTTTGTAAGTGCCATCTTTATTTGTCCATGCGTGTTTATTCGTATACATGGGACTTCCACAAACCGGGCATTTCAGCAGACCGGATAACAAATGAACTCGATCCCGCCCAATTTTTGACGGTTGCTTTACTCCGGTTCTAAGACGCTTGGCATGAGCCTTTTCCCATACCTCCTCACTAACGATTCCTTTATGCTGTCCCTCTGTCAGAATGTAATCGTCATTCCTTTTCATCTGGTAATCGTTTTTTGTGCCTTTGACTTTTTCCTTCGTTCTCCGTCCATAGGCAATTTTACCGCAATAAACCGGGTTATCCAATATCAGTTTAATAAAATGTCCTGTCCAATCCTCTAATGTGCCATTCTGCCTCGGAATTTTCCGTATACCTTGTAAGTTCAACTGATTCGCAATACCACCCAAACCGATTTCCGATGAAGTATATAATTCAAAAATCTTCCGTATTGCCACAGCCTCTGTTTCTTCAATCATCAGCTTGTTATCTTCCAGTGTATACCCGTAGGGAGCAAAGCCACCATTCCATCCACCTTGCCGTGCCTTTTCGCGCCGCCCGTTCATCGTCTGCTCGATAATATTCTCACGCTCAATCTCAGCCACAGCAGATAGTACAGAAATCAAAAGTTTTCCGCTTGTCTGAGAGGAATCAATCCCTTCTTCTATGCAAATCAGATTTACACCATAAGATTGAACCAACTCCAAAGAGTTAAGTATATCTGCTGCATTACGGCCAAACCGTGACAGCTTATACACTAAAATATAGTCAATGTCCAAGCCATCCTCAATATCTCTGAGCATTTTTTGAAAGGCAGGCCGTCCCTCAATAGATTTACCGGATTTACCGGCATCTTCATAAGTATCAACAATGATCATTTCCTCACGATCCGCAAATCGTGTCAGCATATTTTTTTGACCTTCCAGGCTGTATCCGTCCACTTGCATCTCTGTGCTGACCCTCGGATACAAAACACAGCGTTTTCCATATCGGTTCATAATTCATACCTCCAAAATTTACTTTTGGAAAATATCCTATGTAAAGCTGCGATTCTCACGCAGCTCCGTCAACCTCGCCCAGCACTCTCATACCATATTTCTCGATGATATGTGCCAGTGAAGTGATAAACGCTTCAAATTTTTGTTCCGCCAGAAGTTCTTCTGACCGGATTTCATCTGAAGGAATCAATGCGCTTTTATTCTGGATATTCTCCATTCAGAATCACCTCCGCAATTCCTAACGAAATTATAACTCTACTTGCACAGCCTGAAAATGATACGGCCTTTCGGCACTTTTATGTAATCCCCAGACTGCACAAGAGCGTCTTGTTTATGTTTTCCATGTCATCCTTGTTTAGATGACCAATATAGTTTTTTAACCTCGACTTGTCGATTGTTCTGATCTGTTCCAGCATAACAACAGATGGTTTCACCAAACCGCATCTGTCATTTAAGTGGTAATGCGTGGGGAACTTTCTGTTTTTTTTGCTTACACTGGTAATTGCTGCAATAATAATCGTAGGACTGAAACAATTTCCCACATTATTTTGAAGAATGAGTACAGGACGAGAGCCACTTTGTTCAGAGCCGATACCAGGGCTTAAATCAGCCGAATATATGTCACCTCGATGGAATTTTTCAAACATCACTCTCGCCTCCTTAATATCTTAATACTTAAATAGCCGCACCAGTCTGAAAGAAATCTTCGGATAAAAACCTGGTGCGGCTACTGTTATTCTGTTCGGATTACTCGTCATATTTGCCACGCCCCCTGACGATGGGAACACAACAGGTCTCCGCTGGCGCGGCTGTCATAACTCCGCAGCATCGTTCGTATCGTGTGCCGCAGGGTTCCCCCCAAGTCTTTGGCGGGCCGTGAGGAAGTATCTTTAAGCCCCCGCGCCCTCATCGCGCCGGATGTGCCACCATCCGGGTCACAGAGACGTTGATCGCTCCGAAACAGCTTGTCCATCACCTCCTGGCTGCTCCATCTTCGCGGCGTCCTGCACTCGCTCATGCGCGGGTTATGTACCTGTTCTGCCGTGTATTCAGTTGTCAAAGGTCAGCGAAAGAAAAGCTCCTTCTTGACAGCCATGACAAAAACAGGCGATTTGTCCTGTCTGTACTGCGATTTATTTGAAAAAAATATTTTGCCTTGTCCCTTCATAGAAGCTGCGGACAGCGCAAGCTCCTTACAAGCACAATAAAATAGGTACTATCGTACCCAAAAACGCCTTTTATGAGGTTCTTCCTGCAAGGAAATGGGCACGATAAAATATAATTAAGGAGACGATAGTGCCTATGGAACTGATAAAAGAGCTGGGACGAAGGATACAAAAAGCGCGTAAGGAAAAAGGATTGACGCAGCAGGAACTCGCAGATCTGAGCCACGTTTCTCTAAAGCACGTTCAAGGCTGCGAAAGAGGGGTGAAGAATCCTTCTTTTGAGGTTCTGCGCGCTTTTTGCAAAGTCTTGAATTTATCTTTAGATTCCCTGATGAATCTCGATCTGCCTGAAGATGAGCAAGCCGCCAACGATATGCGGCAGCTTTACCTTTCGTGCCCTCCGGCTGCCAGAAAAGTGCTGTTAAACTCGACCCGCGCGTTGACTGATGAGCTAAAAGAGATGGTGCAGACGGCTGGGGTTGACCCAGATGAACATTTAGAGAATAAGTAAGCCGGTGGAGGAATAAAAACCCCCACCGGCTCTCTTTTTGCCGCTATGCGGCGGTCAGGTTATTGGGCCGTATCCAGCAACCGCGCCAGCTTCTTCAGTCCGCGCCGGATGCTCTCCCACACGCGGCGGCGGTCAGCACCCTCGATCCGGGCGATCTCGGCCACCGTCATGCCCAGGTAAAACCGGGCGTAGATACGCCGGGCCTGGATGGCGGTCAGCTGCATCAGCGCGGCATACACTTCCTCCCGCAGCAGCTTCTGCTCCAGGACTTCCTCTGGGGTGAGTGGCCGGTTGAGGGCATCGTTTTCAATGCCATCCTCCCGGTTCAGAGAGTAGTGAGCCTTGTGCCGGAACTTCCGGCGTTCATAGGCGGCATCGTCCTGCTCCTGGCCCCGGATCGCGACCACGACTTCCTCGGCCACGTCTACAAAGACATCGGTTTTATACACATCGGGATACAGTTCCCGAAGATTGATCTTCTGCATTATGTACCTCCATTTCGATTCACGGGTTGACGGGTGAACCGAAATGAAGGCGGTGAGCGACACCTTTCGGGGAAATTCCCGAAAAAACGACAAACAAAAGCGCCAGCATCCGAAGAACGGCGGCTGGCGCTGCTAAAAGAGGACTTATGACGCTTATGGACCAGCCACGATAGTGCCTGTTCATAAGCAGATGGGGGCCGATTGACGGTCAGGCTTTTTTTGACAGGTAAATTCCTGCCGAATTATGTCGAAGCGGTCTTTGCTTCACGGCGGCTCCCTCCTAAAGCCGCCGTGTCAGCGTGTAGTCGTCACTCCTTTGTCGAGGGCATAAGGAACGGCGGCCTTGATGTTACTCAAAACCGCCGCAGTACCCTGAAAATCCATTATGGGCGCACGAAGCTACCTGCCCTGCAACGGTTTTTTTCTTTCCCCGTCTGGCGGGGCAGGATCGCTTGGCTTATTCGGTTTATTCTTGCTCTTGTGCGGCTGCCTCTTTCAGCCGCGAAAAGCTCTCATCGCTGATGATGTGTTCAATCCGGCAGGCGTCGGCCTCCGCAGTTTTTGGGTCAACGCCTGCGGCGATGATAAGCCGCTCGGTAAAAAAGCAATGGCGCTCGTAGATTTTTTCGGCAACCTCGCGGCCCACATCGGTCAGATGGAGAAAGTGATCTTCGTCCATTGTAAGAAAGCC
>DXUR01000291.1 GCA_019417795.1 Clostridiales bacterium
GGGGCGGACAGGGCCAGCGTGGACTTACCGATGCCGGGGTAGCCAGCAATGAGCATCCGAATCTTCTTTGCGCCGTCCTGAATGTCGTTGGGATTGCGAATCATAATGTTTACTCCTTTTCAGTTTGCGGGTTTACTTGCGGAACATGACGTACTTGCCGGTGGTGCGGTTGACCAGCTCCATGAAGTCGGGAGCATCCCGGACGCAGAGATACAGGCGGAAATCCCATCCCTGTGCAGAGAGAGCTTCTTTCTGGCGGCGGGTCAGCTTTTTACCTCTTACTTTCAAAAAATCACCTCCTCGGTCTTGTTGACAGCGATGTTCAGAGTGATGGTCTCCCGGCAGCGGAGGCCGAAGTTGCCGCCCGGGCCGAACATCTTGGTTTTCTCGAACTCCCTTGCGCTGTACACGCTGGAGCAGTTCAGGATATTGGGAATGCGGTCGGGATGCACTGCCCGGAATGCCTGACACGCCATCTGGTAGTTGGGTGCCCAAACCTCCGTCCACCCACCGCAGTACGGCTGGACATCATCGGAACCGTAGGTGAAGTAGAATTTTTCCAGATCTATCATTCGGCCTCGCTTTCGTCCTTGATGCTGATGCCGAGCGCGAAAAGCAAGAGAATCAGGTTGGTTTTATCATCCTCGGTCAGGCTCACAAAATCACGCTCGCCGTCCACAAAGCCCTCGCCGAGAATCACGGCGTTGCCAGCAATGGGCTGACCGTGTTCCGGCGTGCCATAGAGGATGCTGGCAATGTTATTGACGGGGGAGCCTTTCAGCAATCCCTCATCATCTACCACCATGCAGAGGCCTTCCGGCAGATACTTGGGATGAACCACCTCGATGTAGCCGCTGACCTCTTTCTGGAGGTTATCCAGCAGCGGTTCGCCGAAGTCCTTGAGCTGAATCCGATTCTCAGTGTCAAATACCAATCCTTTCATAAAAACCACTCCTTTTCCGGGAAGCACTCGTTGACTTCCCATGCATCTGCGGCCTCTAAGCAGCGGTCGCAGCCAACGATTGTGCCATCATCGGTGCGGTAGATGGTATCGCACCTCTGGTGGCAGAGGGGGCACACAGGAGGCTCAGGGTAGCCAGCTTCTTCGTCAGTCGGATACAGCATCCAGCACCTCCCGGAGCTTGCGCCCCATCCAGCGGCCTACATCATCGAACATCCCCATGCTGTCCAGCCAGACAAACAGGGCTGCGATAACAGAGGTCACAGCAAACTGCGCCGCCGGGGCACGAGCTGCTGCCTGTTCGGCGGTGATGCCGTACACGATCATCAGAATCCGGGTCATTCCTTACACTCCCTTTCTTTGCGAGCCTTGCGGGCAGCCGTTTGGGCTTCCAGCTTCTCGCGGTTCCCGGGCTGGGCGATGAATTTTTTGAATCCCGCCAGCGTCACGCGGCCAAAGCTCTCACCGACTTCCGGGGGAATATCGGCCACGTTGATATGAATTGTGGTGTCCATGTGATCCTCCTGTGTAACCGATTAAACATCGTCGGCAAAAAAAATCTGGTCAATGCTCACGTTCATGGCTGCGGCCAGAGCAACCAGCGTCTTGGTGGTGGTCACTCGCTCAGTACCGGCTTCCAGCGCAACGATAGTGCCCCGGCTAATGCCGCTCTTTTCGGCAAGTTCCTCCTGGCTCATTTTCAAAGACTTGCGAACCTCTTTAATTTTGAAGCCCATTCTTGTCACCTCCTATCTTTTCGGTTCACAACGGATTTTGTTTAATCGGTTGCACACACATAGTACAACATCCCATGGCCTTTGTCAAGTTCATTACACAAATTTTGTTTAAGAAATTACACAAAACTCATTGACAGCGTCTCGACTATAATTGTATAATGGATTGTACAAAACGGAGGGATTGAACATGACCTTGAAAGATTTAATCATTGAATACCGGAATGACCACGGACTGTCTCAACGGCAATTTGCTACTGCTTGCGGGTTGTCTAATGGCTATATTTCGATGCTGGAAAAGGAAATGAACCCCAACACTAAGCTCCCGGTCACGCCAACTCTCCCTAAATTGAAGCAGCTTGCATCCGGAATGGGAATGAGCCTGACTGATTTGCTGGTCAAGGTTGACGATATGCCAGTAGAACTCATTCTTGATGATGCAGACAGCAAAAAACTCGTCCCCGAAATTGAGGACGAGCTGGATGCAGAGATTATGAAAATTATTTCAGGTCTTACTCCGGAGAAGAAGCAGCAGGCATTGAGCTATATTCAGTACCTTGCGCAGTCCTGAGGAGCCGAAGCAACTTGATTTTTTCAGCAACAGTCAGTAAAGCCAGCGATTTTTGAATGGATGTGCATAATTCAGTATCATTCATGGGTTTGCAAGTCCTTTCTTGATAAAATAACCACCGGCAGCAACTGAATTATATCAAATACGCACCCGCTTTTCATGGAATCGTGGAATTATACCGAAAATCGGAAAAATTTGTGCGTTTTCGGCATAATATTGTGAATTACGTTGCGGAGGCCGTTTTATGAATTTGAAAGAAATTGCGCTTCGACTGAGAGAATATAAACGGGTGTATGTAGCTGGAACTCCGGTTATGTTGCGAAGCCGATTAGATTTTCTCGATATTTTCTCAGCATACGGTTTGACTGCGGATATGAGTGTGTCGAAGAAGATTGGTGTTTTGGTTGCGTGTAGCAATCCAATGCAGAAGAAAATCGATCAGGCCAAAGCTCTAAATATTCCGGTCATTTCAGAACAGCAGTGGTTTGAGCTTATGCCAGAACTGGAAGCACTCGGAATGTGGAACGGAAAGCCAATTCCGTTTGCAGATGATAATGGAATTTACCATATTGATGTGGGCGGTGATGGTTGATGGCCCGAAAAAAGAATATTGCTGCTGGCCTCGATGCCGTCATCTATGCCCGGTACTCGTCGCATAACCAGCGAGAGGTCAGCATCGAGCAGCAGATCGCAGAGTGTACGAAGCACGCAGCTGCGCTTGGACTGCGCATTGTCGGTACATACGAGGACAGGGCAATCAGCGGCAAGACCGATAAGCGGCCCAACTTCCAGCGAATGATGCGGGATGCTGAAAAAGGCAAATTTCAGGCGGTTGTGGCATGGAAGTCAAACCGCATTGGCCGCAATATGCTTCAGGCAATGGTCAACGAGGCCAAACTGGAAGACTGCGGCGTGAAGGTGTTCTACGCCGAGGAAGATTTTGACGATACAGCCGCCGGGCGTTTCGCATTGAGGAACATGATGAATGTGAATCAATTCTACAGCGAGAACATGGCGGAGGACATCACCCGGGGGCTGTATGATAACGCCAGCAAGTGCATGGCGAACGGTCGGCAGCCCTTGGGCTACAAGCGGGGTGAGGACGGCCGTGTGGTGCTGGATGATGCGAATGCGGCCGTTGTCCGGGAAATATTCACCCGTGTGGCTGCTGGTGACCTGTTCGTGGACATTGCGCGAGATCTCAATGCCCAGGGCATCAAGACCAGCAAGGGAGCCAACTGGAACAAGGGCAGCTTCCAGAGCATTTGCCAGAATGAACGGTACAGAGGCATCTACATATACGGGGATGTCCGGGTGGTTGATGGCATTCCACGCATAGTGAGTGACGATTTGTGGTACAGGGTACAGGAGGCCATGAGGATGAAAAAGAACCCAGTTGGAACCCGGCACCGTGTCGGGGCAGAAGATTATCTGCTGACCGGGAAACTGCGCTGCGGACACTGTGGCAGCTACATGACGGGCGTATCTGGAACCAGCCGAAATGGAGAGCTGCATTACTACTACACCTGCCAGAAACGGCGCACCGAGCACGCCTGTGACAAGAAGAACATCCGCCGGGATGTCATTGAACCGGCCGTAGCGCAAGCCATCAAAATGTACTGCCTGACCGACGATGTCATTGAATGGATGGCAGATCGGACGGTCGAATACTGGGAAAAGCACGACAATGACCTCCAGATCGAGGCGCTGGAGCAGCAGTTGGAGGAAAATAAAAAAGCCACCTCGAATATGCTGAAAGCCATCGAGATGGGGATTATCACAGAGGCCACCCGCACCCGGATGGTCGAGCTTGAGACTGAGCAATCCCGGCTGAGCGTCCAGCTGAATGCGGCCAAAGAGGATGTCGTGAAAATCGACCGGGAGCAAATCATCTCCTATCTGGAACTGCTGCAGCAGGGTGACATCCACGACCGGGATTTCCAGATGGAACTGTTCAAGAACTTCCTTGTGGCTGTCTATGTCTATGATGATAACCGCATGAAGCTGGTTTTCTCCTGCATGGGAGACCAGAACAGCGTTGAGATTCCCTTGGAGACCGGAGAAGACCCGCCGGATGGCGGGCTGTCACCGGATGCTAAAATGTTCGTTTTGACTCCTGATAGCTCCACCAAAAAAAGCACTGTACTTCGTAGGAAGTATGGTGCTTTTCTTTTTGCCGAAGCCGATTTTTGGGGGCTGCATTGCTTCGCCTGCACCGTTTTCAGGCTTTTGCA
>DXUR01000292.1 GCA_019417795.1 Clostridiales bacterium
CCGCCGCCAGCTCCCCGTCGATGCAGAGATACAGGTGGGAATACGCGGCGGGCAGGGTGTCAAATTTCGCCTGTTCTCCCTCCGGGATGCGGCAGCCCTCGTCCTCAAAGACGAAGTGGGCGCTGCCGATGATGACCTTCTTGCCCTCCACCATGCTGGAGATACCGTGGGCCACCACATACTGCACCTGCGAATGATACTCCTCGTGGGTGAGCCCGTGCCGCTTTGCCTCCGCCACCACGGCGTTTGCCATGGAATGGGGGTAATGCTCCTCCAGACAGGCGGCAAGCCGCAGCATTTCCGCCTCATCGTGGCCGCCGAAGGGGATGACCGCCGCCACAGTGGGCGTCGCATAGGTCAGTGTGCCGGTCTTGTCGAACACAATGGTGTCTGCCTTGGCCACCGCCTCCAAAAAGCGTCCGCCCTTGACGGAGATGTGATAGCCGCTGCTCTCCCGCATGGCGGACAGCACCGCAATGGGGATGGCCAGCTTCAGGGCACAGGAGAAGTCCACCATCAGCACCGCCAGCATTTTCGTCATATTCCGGGTCAGAAGATAGGTCAGCGCCGTGCCGCCCAACGTATAGGGCACCAGTCTGTCCGCCATCCGGGAGGCTTTGTCCTCGGCGGTGGATTTCAGCTTCTCCGACTCCTCGATCATGTGAACCACCCGGTCATACCGCCCACTGCCGGAGGATTTCTCCACGGAGATGACGCACTCGCCCTCCTCCGCCACCGTCCCGGCATAGACGGGACTTCCGGGATGCTTGGCCACGGGCATAGACTCGCCGGTGAGGGAGGACTGGTTCACCATGGCCTCTCCCTCCACCACTCGGCCGTCCAGCGGGATCATGCCGCCGGTGCGGATCACGATACGGTCCCCCGGCATTACATCGGTGATTTTCGTCAACACCTCGGTGCCGTTTACCTGCTGCCAGACGCTGTCCACCCGCAGGCTCATGGCGGAGGCAAGGTCGGCCACGGACTTTTTGTGGGTCCACTCCTCCAGAATTTCGCCCAGATGCAGCATGAACATCACAGAGCCGGCGGTGGCAAAATCGCCCCGCACCATGGACACCGTGACGGCGGTGGCATCCAGCACGGCGACGGAAAGCCGTCTGTGCCACAGTGCCGAAAGCCCCTCCCGGATGTACTTTACGGAGCGGAGCAGTGCCAGCGCCGTGGTGATGGGCGCCGGCAGGAACAGTTTGGAGACGCACCGCCGCATGACGGCGACCGCCAGCTTGTCCTCAAACTCCCGGTTTAGGGCCCGGGAAGTATGCTCCGGCACCAGCTCCATGGCCTCCGCCTCGGCGAAGGAGAAACGTGCCAGCGCACGGAGTATGCTTCCACGCTCCGCATCATAGAGCACCACGGCGTCCTGCGTCCGGTCGTAGACCTTGACCGCCTGCACGCCTTCCTGGGTGCGCAGATAGTATTCCAGCACATCCGCTTGGGATAACGTCATCCGTCCGCAGCACAGGTGTACCCGCAGCCGCCCCGGTAAATCATGTAGGATCGTGCATTTCATGGATCACTCCGCCTTAGCGTCCTCCACCACAGCGGCGGCCTCCGCCTCTGCGCGGCATTCGTTGATGGTCTTTGCGTCGGCGTAAACATCCTCCGCACCCCCACGCACCGCCGTGACCGTTTTCATCACGCCCTCCTTGGCACGCAGTGCGGCGGCAGTGGTGTGGGCGTAGACCTTCTTGGCATCCCTGCTGCCCAGCAGCTTGATCCCCGCCGTGCCGAACAGCACGCCTACTGCAAATAAACCGAGTTTTTTCATAATGATTGTCCTCCTATATAGAATATATATGTCAAACCGATAGCCGGAGTGGCGGCATCGGAATGAGTTTCGTGTTTTTTCTTCCCGACACTGCTCTCGAAACAACGGTGTAATCAACGTCCATATGTCCCAAGGCATCCCGGTGTATTTCATTGCTTGCCTCCAAATCCGATCTTCACAATCTGCATTTTCATCATACCGTCGCCGACCTTTGCGAGAAAACGGAAAAAACCGCTGACGGATGGGTCTTTCAAATCATTGTAGCCCAACATATAGCCCCGACTGGTAACCTGCAAACGGCTATCCCACGCACTGATCTCTTGGGGAGCGTCGGAAACCGCAAAATATGCGCCCACATCCCTGATCTTCGCACTCTTGAGCCATGTCTTGGCGATCATCTTCACCGCCGCCCGATTGGCAGCGTCAAACACCAGCACGCTGCCCGGAAAAGCGTCTGCCATACCCTGCACCAGTGCCTTGACCTGCTCGGTCAGGAAGTAATAGAACACGCCGGAGGCAAAGAACACCGCACCGTTTGAAGCGTCGATTTGAGAAAACCATGCCGTGTCGTTCAGGTCGCAGGGGATATTTTTCTCCCGCTCCCCGGCAGGCAGCAGTCCATTCCGTACAGCAATCACGTCGGGATAATCCAGATTATAAATGTTACAGCTGCCGTTGTCGCAGCTTCTTCCAGTGCTGTCCAGCCCGCAGCCCAGATTGACCACCGCCGCATTGGGGTGCGCTTTCAAATACTCCCGCACCTCAAAGGCAAGGTCGTTCTGCCGCATGGCCACCTCCAGTGAACCGAAACGCTGCATCAGACTGCGGGAATTTTTCTCCGCCTCTGAAAAATCGTAGTCGATCTCGTCAATCAGGCGAACCGCTGTTTCGTCCCGGTAGAGGCTCGGGTATAGTTCTGAGCAGACCTTCCGCGCATACAGCGGAATGATCAGCGTCTCCTGTACGGTGTTTTTCTCGATTTTGTATTTCATGGGTATCACTCACTTTCTGATAAATGGCAGTTCCGGCATACAGTCACGCTCGGCGATGTGAGCCAGCATTTCGGCGAACCCCTTTGGATTGTGAATCTGATATTGCATGTGATCGTATCCCTCAAACACGGGATAATTGCCGTAGGGATAGGCTTCCATCACTGCTTGACGGTATTTGAAATGATCTTTTATGCTCCCAAACTCGAAATAGATATTTCTTTGCAATTCTTCGGGAAGTGACGGAAAGGGCTTATCCTCCAAGCTGTCCGAAATCTGCCGCCGCAAATCTGTATAGGTCAGATTTTTCCCTGCGGCTATAAAATACGGCTTTATGGAGTCGTCGTCACACCACAGAATCTTTTTCAGTGTGCCGCCCTTCGACCAGTACAGGCTCCTGATAGCGAAATACAGAAACGGTGTCATAATGCGGCGCATACCTTTTCCGATTTGCGCAAACTGCCCGCCGTCAAAGAAAGCGTGCTCCACGGACAGCTTCGTCTGCGTCAGAAACGCCATGGCAAGGTCTGCACCGATGGAAGAAGCGATCACCATCGCCAGCCGCTCCACGCCCTGTCGATGCAGAAAGTCCTCCACCTGCCGTATTTCGTCCAGCTTGCTGACATATTTCTGCCCCTCGCAGTAAACGGTGGAGGTGGGCAAGATGCAGAAATATCGATCCTGCAAATACCTCGCAATCGGTTCGCTGCTCGCTCCTGTCACACCCATTGCATGAAAGAACAGCACGGCAGGATTCCTCCTGTCGCCATATGTTTGAAACAGCATTTCTATCGCCTCAGCTTTCCATAAAAAGCATCATGATTGCCGCCAGTGCTGCCGAAATGACCGCCATACCAATTGTGCCGAACAGCCACTTTTTGCCCTTATCCTTGGCTGTAATGTAGGGTTTCAGGTCTTCCGTTCCCGGAATTTCCCATGCGTTCGTATGTCCTACCCAATAGCCGTCAACCCAAAATCGGTCTATGAGATTCATAACGGACAGTATGACCAGCAGCTGCCAAAAGCCCTGAACGAAGCCCTTTGCGCCGTTGAGCGCATAGACGCAGACCAGCACATAGGCGATGTATCCGGGGACGCAGACAGCTTTGAAAATCAAAGCATTTCGCTTGATTTTCTCGTGTGTTGTAAGTCCCAGCGTTACGCACCGCTCCTGCACCTCCGGGCTGTAAAGATGCACCATGCCCACCGCGCCCTTGCGGATACCGATGGCGCAAACCAAAATGAGCAGAACGCCCAGCCCGATGCCTTCCAAAATCACCTGTAAAATCATCATTTACTTCCTTATCCCAGCGCCACATCCAGCACCATCATCACGCTGAAGCCTACCGCAAAGAACACCGTTCCAAGATTCGAGTGCCGCCCCTGCGACATTTCCGGAATCAACTCCTCTACCACCACATAGAGCATGGCGCCCGCTGCAAAGCTCAGCAGATACGGCAGCGCCGGGATCACAAGCTGCGCCGCAAGAAGCGTCAGCACGGCACCGATAGGCTCGACAACGCCGGAAAGCACGCCGCCGAGAAACGCTCGGCCCTTGCGTTCCCCCTCCGCCCGGAGCGGCATGGAGATGATCGCACCCTCGGGGAAATTCTGAATGGCGATGCCAAGGGACAGGACAAGTGCGCTTGCCGCCGTAATCTGCGTATTTCCCGAAAGAAAGCCTGCATACACCACGCCGACTGCCATTCCCTCCGGG
>DXUR01000293.1 GCA_019417795.1 Clostridiales bacterium
GGCTCAGACACTTCCGTCTGGGTCTCCGCCGCGTCACCGTCCTCCTCCGGCGCTGCTTCGTTGAACGCGGCCATGACGCTGTCCTCGATCTCCTGAACGGAGTCCTCCGGTTTGGCTTCCTCCTGAGGCAGCTCCACCGGGGCCTGAGGCAGCTCATTCAAAAGCTGGATCTCCTTATCGCACACAGCCCGGACGGCAGCAGAAAACTTCTCCAGCTCCTCCTTGCCTTTCCGCAGACGTTCCTCCGCGGCGGCAGCCTCGTTTTTCAGGCAGTTGATCCTCAGCTTGGCGTCGATCTCCGCCTGCGTCATCATCTGATCCCGCTTCTGTTCGGCTTCCTTCACAATGGAATCCGCCATCCGCTGAGCGGTGAGCAGGGTGGCCCGCATGGAATCCTCGGTGGCGCGGTATTCCTCCACCTTCTCCACCAGAACCTTCAATTTGGCTTTCAGTGCCGCGTTTTCTTTGTAGAGAGCGGTATAATCGTCAGTCAGCTCATCCAGAAATTCGTCCACCATGGCCATGTTGTAGCCGCCAAAGGACGCCTTGGCAAAGGAATGGGTCGAAACCTCCTGAGGTGTCAGCATATCCAATATCCTCCCCGCTTAGAAATATAAGCCGTTGTTTTCCAGCTCGTCGATGAGATCGCCCTCCAGCTCCACGTGGTAAGGCGTGATGATATAGGTGTTTGCGGCAACCTTTTTGATCTTGCCCTCGCCGGCATAAGCCACGCCGGAAAGGAAGTCGATGAGCCGCCGGGCCACATCCTTGTTGGTGGATTCCAGATTCAGCACCACCGTCCGCTTGTCCTTCAATTGATCGGCGATCTCCGAGGCGTTCTCAAAGCGGTCCGGCTTCACCAGCACCACCTTCAGCTGCGTGGTGGCATGGATGTTTACCACCTTATTCCGGCGATCCTCCGCTTTGTTGCGGCGGTCATCGAAGGAGCGCTCACGGGGTTCCTCGAAATCCTCATATTCCTCATCCTCGTCGTCATAGGGATGGGTCAGCTTCTTCAGCTCGTCCAAAATACCCATAAGCCAAAACCTCCTGCAATCAAGTGGGATAATACCGGGCACCGAAAATCGCGGTGCCCACACGGACCATGGTGGCGCCATTTCGGATAGCATCCTCAAAATCGCCGCTCATGCCCATAGAAAGGCACTTTAATTTATTATGGAACAATTTCTCGTTGATGTCAACATAAAGTGCCCGGACTTCCTGAAAATAGCGAATATTGGTGTCCCGGTCGCTGTCTGCGGGGGGAATCGTCATCAATCCTCGGACCCGGACATGGGACATGGCCTGAGCTGCTCTGGCGGCGTCCTCCAACTGAGCAGGGGCAAAGCCGCTCTTGGCCTCCTCGCCGCCGATATTCACCTCCAGAAGAATGTCCTGAACGATGTCCTGCTTTTCCGCCTCTTTTTCAACGGCTTCCAGCAGGGGGAGAGACCCCACGGATTGGATCAGGGCCACCTTGCCCACCACCTGCTTGACCTTGTTTCGCTGAAGATGGCCGATGAAGTGGAGCGGCGCACCGTCATAGGCGTTCTGGCTCATCTTTTCCGTCATCTCCTGGACCCGGTTTTCACCCAGCACGTCGATTCCGGCGGCGATGGCCTCCCGGCAGGCGGCGGCGTCATTCATCTTGCTGGCGCCTACCAGCGTGATCTCCTTGGGGTCCCGGCCGCATTCTCCGCAGGCGGCGGCGATCCGCTGACGGACCTCCTGAATATTTGTCTGAATGGACATAGAACATCCCTCTCTTTCTTTATGAAACAACTTTTCCGTCATACAGATCCCGTGCGGCAACGATGATCTCGTCACCGGGCCGCAGCCGCAGCTTCTCCGTGGAGCCGGCAGACCGGACCACAGCGTAATCGTCACCGGTGAGCAGCACCTCTACCGGCTTGAACCGGGCCTTTGCGCCGGAGACGCAGTAAACACCGGTGACATTGACCTCCTTGCTGGCAGTCTCCTCGGTTTCCGGGTCCTTTTCCGTAACGGTCTGGGTGGCCACACGCAGCGCAGCCAGAGGGACCCGCAGTCCATCGGTGGTATCCAGAATGATCTCGGCGCTCTGGCGGCGCAGGAGCGTCAGTTCCTGCAAATATGTATTCCCCTGGAAAGTCACCACACAGCGGCCGTTTTCCTCCGCGCCCACGGACAACAGCATGACCGACAGGTCCCGGTCCACGTTCTTGGTAAACCGGAGGGACAGGCTCTCTCCGGTTCCCAGACGGTTCTGGCGGGTCTGAAGTGTCTGGGCCTCCTGTGCGGAGACAACGCCCACATAATACCAGTTGTCCCCCAGGATCAGCTTTCCGGTGTTGGCGGGGGTCTCGGCAGGGGACAGCTTATTCAGAGCACTGGGAGTCAGCGCGGACAAACTGTCCGGCGTCAGAACGGATTCGTAGCCGTCCACCACGGCGGAAAACAAACCGGACCGTGGAGACCGGATGGTCTTTACAGAGTTAGCGGCCTGAGACCGCAGGGTTTTCAGCTGATTTTTCAGTTCCTGCAGCTGCCCGCTGAGATCCTCGGTGCCGGAATAGGTATAATCCCGCTTGAGGACCAAAGACCGCAGTTCCTGCCCCTGGCTCTCCGCCGCGTCCAGCCGTCCCGCCGCCACGACGGTCCGGTAATCCAGCAGGGACCGGGCGATCTGGCTGTCCAGCTTCAGCGTGACCTCCGCGCCCAGCATGGATTCCTGAGCGTATTCCAGCTGCTCGATGCGGTTATTCAGGGTTTCGATCTCGTTCTGCCGGTCCAAGGACGCCTGATCGGCGTAGACGGTGGCCACGGCCCCGCCGGTGCCGACCCGCTCGCCCTCGTTTTTCCGCAGCCGCATAAGGCCGCCGGCATCGCCGGTGAGCACCTGCTCCTGCCGGACCACATAGCCGCTGATGTCCACCGTATCCTCCACCTGATAGGTGTAGGCCAGGGTGGTGGAAAAGGGGTCGCTTACATAGCCGTAGATCTGATAGCCGAAATAGGCCAGCACCAGAAGGGTGATGACCGGCGTGAACAGCTTGCTTACAAAGGATGATCGATTCATGTACGCCTCGTATCGTTACAGGGCAGCTTCCTCCTCACTTTCCCGCAGGGCCACCGGACGAAGGGGGACCACCGTGGAAATGGCGTGTTTGTAAATCACCTGCTGCCTGCCGTCGCTTTCCAGCACCACCACGAAGGGATCGTAGCCGGTAACGGTGCCCCGCATCTGGAATCCGTTCATCAAAAACACGGTGACGGGCAGCCGCTCCTGCCGAAGACGCAGGAGGAAGAGATCCTGTAAATTGATTTTTTTCTGCATAGTATTCCGCTCCTTCTTTATTTGGGAGCGGCTGTGCCAGCGGTACGCTGTCTCTGTTGGTCGATGACCGCCGCCCCTGGTCTTATCCTAAGCCAGAAGCGGTCAAAATTTCTGTCGAAATCTGGAGGGCCCGGGCAAAATCACGGTCTTTTTCCCAATAGATCCAGTGAATAGCCGGATTCCGCCGCAGCCAGGTGAGCTGGCGCTTGGCATACTGCCGGGAGCGGAGCTTGACCAGCTCCAGTGCCTCCTGCTCCGTAAGGGTCCCGTCCAGCACGCCCAAAAACTCCTTATAGCCGATGGCCTGCATGGCGGTGGCATTCCGGGGCAGCCCCATGGCCAGCAGAGCTTGGACTTCCTCTAAAAGCCCCTCCTCCGCCATCTTGTCCACACGGCGGTCGATGAGCGCCTTCATGTCGGCCCGGTCTGCGAATTGCAGGCCAATCCATACTGCGTCATACCGGGGAGGCAGTTGGCGGGTGGCAGCATTGTGGGCGGAGATGGTCTCGCCCGTTTCCAGATAGACCTCCAGCGCTCGGAGAATGCGCTTGGTGTCGGCGGGATGGAGCCGTGCGGCGCTTTCCGGGTCCACCTGCCGCAGCTCTGCCAGCAGCGGCTCAATGCCGTCCCGGTCAAACCGGGTCTCCAATTCCCGGCGCACCTCTCCGCCGGCGTGTCCGCCGGCGAAGCCGTGTCCCCGGATCAGGGCGTCCATCCACAATCCGGTGCCGCCCACCAGAATGGGCAGCTTCCCCCGGGAAAGGATGTCATCCACGATGGGCGTGGCCTTCGCCACGTATTCTGCGGCGCTCCACTGTTCGCTGGGCTCCGCCACGGCGATCATGTGGTGGGGGACTCCCTGCATTTCCGCCTCCGTAGGGGCGGCGGTGCCGACGGTCATGCCCCGGTAGATCTGCATGGAGTCGGCGGAGACTACCTCTCCGTGAAAGCGCTGGGCCAGCAGAACGCCCAGTGTGGTTTTGCCGCAGGCGGTGGGGCCTGCGACGCAGACGATCTTCGGTGTCACACGCCGTCTCCTTTCTGATGTGTCAAATGTTCTCAGCGGTGATAGAGCCGCTTGGTCTCATACTTCGGTTCACAGCTCACCCGGACACCCAGCCGCTTGAAGATCTTCAGATCCTCCTCGCTGATGATGACGGAGAAGTGGG
>DXUR01000294.1 GCA_019417795.1 Clostridiales bacterium
CGGGCATTTGAGAAACTGAATTACCGGGAACAGACCTTGCTCGAAAAACGGCTGGCGATCTGCATGACCTGTGGGCGTGTTGGCTCATGGAAAGGCCGCCCCACCTTTGAAGAACTGGCAGTCATGTTTGAGGGCAGCACTGCCAGCGGTGCAGAACGAGCCTATCGGAAAGCGGTGGACAAGCTGACGGAATTTCTGGTTGCCGAAGGTGCGCTCCATGCTGTCCGGCTGAAACAGAAATCCAAGGCCAAGCGCAAAAAGAAAATCGCCGCCGCAATCTACGAATACCAAGCAGACTGCGACGGCGAATGGGGCAAGATTCAGGTTGATTTTGAGAACGACACAGCAGAGATCATCCGGCTTGCTGATTGGGACACGATAAAAACAAATCGCTTTGCAAACAGGGCAATAGCGTATCTTCTGAGCTGTGAAAACGAGATGCTGCCGAAGGAAACCATGGTTGCCTTTGAACTGTGAGTACGGAGCGCTGCCCTCCTTTGGAAACCTCCCGCATTTTCTGCGGCTGTGGGTATCCAAACTGTCAAAATGCAATTTGGATGCCTTGCCTTGAAAATAAAAAATGGACAGAGCCTCCATCCCGCATGATAGAAGCTCTGTCCATTTTTTACGAAACCGCCTTTTGGTCCAGCTCTGATAGAATACGTCCAATGTCCGCATCCAAACAGATGGAACGCTTTGCAATTTCCCTTGGTGCGTATGCCTGCCCGAAGTTCACACAGGCATAGATAGCGTCTGGATTTTCCAGCGTATATTTCCAGAACGGATACTTGATAATAACCGGCGTATTGTTTCCCACACCCAGCTCCAGATACAGCACCTTCTCATGCTTGTGCCGCCGTACAAAGTCTGAATACCGGCTTTGGGCAGCATACCAACCCTCGTCTTGAACAAAGGTATCGTCACACCGCAGGTTCATGGTCATAGGCGCACCGCATACTGGGCACCGGGGAATCAACTCTGTCGGGATTCTCATAGCCCGCTGCCTGGCGACCATCTGCCGGACAGTATTTTCGTTGTCATAGGTCTTGCAATGGCAGGCTTTGGAACATTGCCACAGGCCGTAATCTCCTTGTGTGTAGAATAACCGCTTTTTATCAAAGCCTGAGCGCTGAAATTGATGATCCACATTGGTGGTCAGCACAAAGTAATCCTTGTCCTTTACCAGTGCCAGCAGCACCTGGTAAACCGGAAGCGGTGCATCTACATAGCGGTTATAGAAAATATGACGGCTCCACCAGGCCCAGTATTCCTCCAGTGTGTCAAACGGATAAAATCCGCCGGAGTAGATATCTGTGATCCCATATTTCTGATGGAAGTCTGAAAAGTACCGCTCAAAACGCTCTCCGCTATAAGTAAGGCCTGCGGAGGTAGACAGCCCCGAACCAGCACCAATCAAAACAGCATCTGCCGTTTCCAGCGCCTGCTTCAGCTGCTCAATCTGCCCGGAGCAGCTTGCTGTAAATTCTTTCATCCTGTTCCTTGAAAACATTGAATATCACCTCGATTTTGCTTCCGGTTTCCGCCTTGTATTCCTGCACTGTCCGTACAGCGATCTCCGCCGCCTTGTCATTGGGGAACATGAACACACCTGTGGAAATACAGCAGAACGCAATACTGGGTACCTGATTTTCATCGGCCAAAGTCAGACAGGAACGGTAGCAGGATTCCAGCAATTTACAGTGCTGCCGGGTCAATTTCCCCTGCACGATGGGGCCAACCGTGTGGATCACATAATCACAGGGGAGATTATAGGCGGGCGTAATCTTGGCCTGCCCGGTGGGTTCTTCAAATCCCTGCCGCTCCATGATCTCAGCGCACTTCAAACGGAGCTGCACCCCGGCATAGGTGTGGATGCAGTTATCAATACAGTTATGGCAAGGCTGGTAGCAGCCGGTCATGCCACTATTTGCCGCATTGACGATAGCCCCACAATCCAGCGTAGTAATGTCTCCACGCCAGAGATAGATTCCATTCTGAAGCGGGGACAGTTCAGACAGCCGGGTAATCTTCTTTGCTGCCAGTTCTCCTTGCAGATAGGCATCCTGCACTTCAAGAAATCTCTGGCTGATGGCTCCCGGATGACGAACATTCATCAGTGAGCGCAGTAGCACCTTCTGGCGGTCTGTATCTGCCGGGATTTCCTGGCGGCGGCAGGAAAGACGCTCCCGCAGCAATTCCTCAATTAAAAATCTTCTTCGTTCTTCCTGATTCATGGCGTTACCCCCGCTTCATAATGGCTCTGGCCGGACAGATTTCAAAGCAGTTGCCGCAATGCAGGCAATTTTTCTGCTGAATGACCGCAGGTTTCGCAGAAATATCGATACACTTTTGCGGACATTTGGAATAGCAGAGCTTGCAGCCGATACAGGCGTCTGTGATAAAATAACCCTCCTGCACTTTCTCTGCGCCGCCAAAAGTAAAGCTGGCACGCTCAATCGGCTTTTTGGACAGGTCAAACCATTCTCCGCTGCCTTCATAGATGACAAAGACAGTCAGTGCGCTTCTGGATGCCGCATCCGGGTAGATCTCGTTCATATAGGGATTCTTTTCAAACAGCCGGGGAAGCAGCTCGCTCTCCAGCTCCCGCACCTTTCCCCGAATAGAAAGCGCAGCACAGTGCATGGTGTCCTCGCCCTTCATGCCGGTCAATGCAAGGACTCCACGCTTTTTCAATCGGTCATAGAACCCTTTTCCCCTTGCTGTTAGAAAGTAAACGCCGCCTTCATCGGCATCCATCATATCAATGGCAGCCGTGACCGGCAATCCGGCATCATCCACTGTTGCTACAACCGTGGTATGAATTTCCTCGACAAGATAAGCCAGATGATCCTTGCTTTCCATTTTGAACCCCTCTTTCTTGAACTGCACCCTTCAGTGCCGGGCGCAGCCGCTTATAGACCAACATCGTAACAATACTGATTACAAGGCCCTTCAAAACATTAAAAGGAAACGCATTGTAAAGAACTACATCCAATTTGGTGTGGATGAACGGAATAAACTCTGCAAAAGAAGCGATCAGTTGTTCCATTGGCATAAACTGTTCAAATAGCGGCAGTAAGATAAAATAATTGCTGAGTACAGCAACAATGCCCATCACGATACTGCCTGCAATTCCGGCAATCCATGCTGTCTTTTTCGTCTTATGACACCCATAAATCAGTCCAGCGGTAAAAACAAAGGATGCGCCCATCAGAAAATTTGCCAGTTCCCCAATGCCGCCTGTAGAAGTTGAAAAAAGCTGCAAGGCGTTCTTTACAAGTTCAATCAGAACACCAGCCAACGGCCCAAAGGCAAAGGCCCCAATTAAAGCCGGAAAATCGGAAAAATCCATTCTGGCGAAAGGAGGCGACAGCGGAACCGGAAATTCCACAAAGGCCAGCATATAAGCGATTGCGGAAAGAAGCGCAGTCATCGTGATGGTACGGACAGAAATTTTGGAAGCGGTATGCATATTTCTCCTTGTGAGATATGATTTGGATTTAAGGCAAAACCCCGCAGATTGCTTATGGCATCTGCGGGGCAAGTCTTATCACATCTTCTTTCATCCGGACTATACCGTCGGCTGCGGGATTTCACCGCATCAGCGTTTCCGCTCGCAGGCTGTTACTGCCGGTCAGGGATTTCACCTTGCCCCGAAGATTTTTATATGACGGTTGTTCTTAGAACTCGTAAGGAGGATTGCCGGAGAAGTCGGCGATCACGCCATGAGGATCTTCCAGATAGAACACTTCAAAGGCCGGGTTGTCAGCGGTCTGATAATTTCCCTTGACAATGGGATTCTCCAGCGCAGCCTCTTTGATGGCCTTATCGTCCACAAAGACAGCCTTGCCACTCAGACGGATCCACTGATAGGTAGGGGAGGAAACGCTGATCTGGACATAGGGATTGGCCTGCAGCTCCTTGTAAACTTCCTTGAAGTTGCCGGTGTTGAACCACAGCTTGCCATCCTTCTCGAAGCTGAACATAAAGGGGCGGCACTTGGCCTTACCGTCAAGGCTAACGGTGGCGAGATACTGAACGGGGTTTTCCTGCAAAAACTGGGCGACTTTTTTCATGATAATTACCTCCAAAGCGTATTTTGTTTGGGAAAGGTTGCTTTTTCCTTTCGCTGGTATTATAATAACACCGTAGAGCCAATTCGTAAAGTAAGCACAATATTGTGCCGTAGTTACCAAAAGGAAACTATTGGAGGATAATATGGAAGATATCAAAACAATCGAAGCAACCCCGGCAAAAGATTTACCTGCCTGCCCGGTGGAAACCACCCTCATGCTAATCGGTGACAAATGGAAAGTTCTGATTCTGCGAGACCTGATGCCCGGAACCAAGCGCTTTGGGGAACTGAAAAAATCCATCGGTCATGTGTCCCAGAAGGTGCTGACCGCACAGCTTCGGGATATGGAGGAAAGCGGGCTGTTAAGCCGCAAGGTCTATGCAGAGGTACCGCCCCGTGTAGAGTACAC
>DXUR01000295.1 GCA_019417795.1 Clostridiales bacterium
GCGCTGGAGCCTGCACCCTGATAACGGGGCGTCTGAGCAAAGTCGCCGATGACCGCCACCTTCTCCCCCTTTGCAAGGGGCAGCAGGCCGTTTTCGTTCTTCAGCAGCACGATGCTCTGGGCAGCAGCCCGGCGTGCCAGTGCGTGGTGGGCGTCGGCATCGAACTTGCCGGGTGCGGCGTCCACCGCCGCCTTGGTGGTGAACACCAGTTCCAGCAGCTCGTCCAGCCGGGCGTCCACGTCCGCTTCGGTGATCTTGCCGGTCTGCACCGCCTTCATCAGCTCCCGGATGGCGTCCCCGCCGGGGGCGGGCATTTCCAGCGTAGAGCCGTTCTTTACGCCAAGGGCGTGGTCGTTGCTGCCGCCCCAGTCGGTGACCACTGCGCCGTCAAAGCCCCAGTCCCCGCGCAGGATATCCATGAGCAGGTGGGTGTTCTCGTTGGCGTAGGTGCCGTTGACAAGGTTATAGGCGGACATGATGGTCTTAGGCTGCGCTTCCTTGACCACCATCTCGAAGCCGGTCAGGTAAATTTCCCGCAGGGTGCGCTCGTCCACGATGGAATCCGAGGCCATGCGGCGCAGCTCCTGACTGTTCACCGCAAAGTGCTTGGGACAGGCGGCAATGCCGTTTTTCTGGATGCCGCGGACGTAGGCCGCAGCCATCTTACCGGCAAGGTAGGGGTCCTCCGAGAAATACTCGAAGTTGCGGCCGCACAGGGGGCTGCGCTTGATGTTCAGGCCGGGGCCCAGCAGCACCGACACGCCCTGTGCCGCTGCTTCTTCGCCCATGGCTGCGCCCATAGCCTCGCCCAGTGCCGGATCCCAGCTGTTGGCAACGGTGGCCGAGGTGGGGAAGCAGGTGGCGGGCACACTGGGGTTCAGGCCTAGATGGTCAGCCGCACCGGCCTGCTTACGCACGCCGTTGGGGCCGTCCGACAGGGTAATGGCCGGGATGCCCTTGCCCGGCAGCGCCCGGGTGGTGAACACCGTGCCGCCGCTCAGCAGGGCGCATTTTTGTTCCAGGCTCAGTTTTGCAATAATATCCTGATGTTTCACGGGGAAATCTCCTTTCAGTAGAAACGGTATTGCCTTTGGAAACAGGACCACGCATAAGGAGAAGAAGCGTGATTCTGTTTCCAAAAGGGAACACGGCTGCGGGCCGTAACTGCCGTGCAGCCGTGTTCCGGGATTAGAAGGAAGACAGTTTTGATTACGGGTCAGTACTTATGCCTTACTCACATCCGCACCTGCATTGGTATTAGCCAGCGTTTTATTATACTTGCGGCGGCGAAGAATCACCACAACACCTGCCAGAACCAACACATAGACAATCACACTGCCTACCAGTGCAGGCGTGCGCCACATAGGCACAGGCGCATCTACATCTACACCGTAGCTATTCGCCATCGTATACAGATACTGATGTGCAGCTTCGCGCATCTTCAGCTGACCGGTAGCAGTCTGGCTCAGGTTATCGAAGGTCTTAGTGCCCCAGCCAAACAGCAGATTGGTACCACCTGCCAAGACAGCTTTTTCAATATCCATAAAGCCATGCTCCTCGTTGTTATCCGTAATCACAGTGCCAATAAAGCCCCATTCATTACGCAGAACATTGGTCAGTAGTGCAGTACTTGCACCGGCCCAAGTAGTACCAATATTATTGTAGGAAGACATCACAGCCGTGCTGCCGCCTTCCTTCACAGCCTTTTCAAACGGCACGAAGTAAATTTCACGCATTGCCTGCTCATCGGCCCAGGTGCACAGGCCATAATGACGCCAGGTTTCACGCTCATTCAGTGCAAAATGCTTAATGTAGCAGTACATACCATTTTTCTCTGCCGCACCAACCGTAGCAGCGGACATGGAACCAGAAAGGAAGCCATCCTCAGAATAGTACTCAAAGTTACGGCCAGCAAATGCATTGCGGTGGGTATTAGCACCAGGTGCATACCAGCCGGAAATATTCCACGCCTTTCCTTCCTGCGAGATTGCATCGCCAAATTCAGAAGCCAGATCTACATTCCAAGTAGCCGCCAACAGAACTTCTGCCGGATAAGTAACCGTCTTATATGTGCAGGTACCCATAAAGGCATCGAACACATAACTCAGAGCGGCAGGTCCGTCCATTTCATAAGTCTGTCCCTTACCGATATTATCAACTGCTGCACTTCCCCAGCCATCTGCGCCCAGCAGTTTGTACATATCATCAAGGGTCAGCTGATCCAGCAGCTTATCCCACTGTGCATCATCATAGGCAAGGCCTTCCATGTCTTTCAGAGTAAGGCCATTCTTTGCACCAAAGGTCGGCGCAGTGTCATCTGCATCCACATAGCTATCATCCACTAACAGCGCATTGTTGAAGGCTTCCAGCTGTTCAGCAGTTGCTTCCTTGCTGGTACCGGGAACGATCTGCCAAGTGTCACGGTTGAGGTAAGCCACATCACCAGCTGCATCATCAAACTGATTTGTTGCTACCACCTCGTCCGAAGAGCGCTTGCCGACATACTTGCAGTTTTCCACACCATTGCCAAACGTACTGTCCTGGAACACTTCATTCTCAGCAACCTTGCAGGTCATGGTCAGATTATCTTTCACCGTATGAGAATCCGTACGCAGAGAAATCTGATACTCGCCAGCTTCCAGCACGTAGGAACCGGTAGAAGTGTAGTACTTCTGTGCATCATAAGAAGCCATCTGCTCTACCGGCATAGAAATCGTAACCGTTTCCGTTTCGCCCGGCTGCAATTCCTTCGTCTTTGCAAAGCCGCCCAGTACTTCGCCAGCCTTCTGCAAGCCGCTGCCGCCTTCAGCTGCACTGTAATAGGGCGCACTGTAATACAGTTCCACAACATCTTTGCCAGCCACATTGCCAGTATTGGTAACTTTGACATTCCACTCCAGCGTATCCTGTGCGGTAACGGTAGTCGGAATCGTGTTTTCCAGTTCCCAGTCAAAGCTTGTGTAGCTCAAGCCATAGCCAAAGGGGAACTGCACTACATCATTGTAGGAAAGTCCCGTCAGATTCTCTCCTTCACGGGTAGTGTAATCGTAGCTTTCACGGGTTTCGTAATAACGATATCCCACATAAATGCCTTCCTGATACTCTACAAGGTAGGCAGGATGACTTTCGAAGTTTTTGAAGCAGTCATTAGAGTTGGTATACTCAAAGGTATCAAAGTTGTAGTAAGAAGGGGTCGTTTCTACTGCATAAGGGTAGATATCCGGCAGACGGCCAGAGGGGTTGACTGCGCCCGTCAGAATGTTGACAATTCCAATCGTGCCCACATCACCGGGATCACCGATCCAGAGGGCTGCATCAACGCCTTCATCATTCAGGAAGCCCAGTTCCATGGCATTGCCTGAATTGATCAGAACGATAACATTATCAAATGTCGCTTCTGCCTGTTCCAGCAAAGACTGTTCCGCGCTGTTCAGTTCCAGATAATGCTTGCTCTGATCCGGTGCATACGAGGTATTTTCAGCCATCGAAGCGGGCAGGTCATTGCCTTCACCGCCCTTGCGGGAGAACACGACCACAGCAGTATCCGAAAAATCCTTCATTGCTTCAAATGAGCAGTCTCCAGTATACTGGTACTCCACACCCATGTTCTTAGCCAATTCCTCGGTTGCAGGCAGTTCCGGGATGGAAAAATCAACAGAGAATGTATTTCCGCCTTCGTTGTTTTTGGGGCTGTAGAGATTGACCAGATTTTGATTCACTTCAAAACCTGCATCCGTAAAGGCTTTTACAAAATCTGTCCGGTTTGCAGTGTAGCTGCTGCCACCGGAACCCGTACCGCCATAAACCGGATTTGCGGAAGCATAGCCCAGAAGATTGATTTTTCGGTTTGTTCCTGCCAACGGCAGAGCGCCGTCATTTTTCAGAAGGACTGCGCCTTCCTCCTCGATTTTCTGAGCCACTGACAAACCATTTGCATAAGATGTTTTTTGCAATTCCGGGTCTCCATTCTGGCCAGGGAATGCCTTGTCCAGAGAACTGGGAAACACACCAAACATTGCTACATCTGCCACTATTCCAACTGCCAGTAAGAGTGCTGTAACAGCTGTCAGCAACTTTGTGGGCTTTTTGTTGTTCGGATCGCGCTTCATTGTGTTGTCTCCTCCATATTCTTTTATATTTTTTGGGCCGTACCCAACTGTGACCCATTATAACGGATATTTGCGCATCGTTATCATCTTTTGCACAATCTGTCGTTTTGGATACACAGTTTGCAAAAGTTACAATAAATTTTCAATTTTTATTGTGCTAATACACAAATATTGCAACATTGTATTTGTGCACCCTGCCAGACAACAAAAAACGGCAGGGGATACCTGCCGTAAAAAATCATTCGTTTTTGGGTAGCGGAAACAGGATGCGCAGGGTGCACCAGTTGTTTTCCCAGTGCAGCGTCATGCTGCCGCCGTGCTGCCCGACGGTGGTGCGGACGCTTTTCAGGTCCGACCCCTGCTGCGGCAGAC
>DXUR01000296.1 GCA_019417795.1 Clostridiales bacterium
GCGCACGGTCTGAAACATGGCTCGCCTCGCCTGTGACCATGTTGACGGAAATGGCTCCGTCGCGGGTCATCTTCTGCGCCTCCTTCTCGGAGGCCTTCCATTCCTTCATGCGTCACCACCTGCCTTTCCGTAGGGGCAAACGCTCACGCACTCGCCCGTCTCGATCATAGAGATATACTTGAAAATGGGATATGCCTGGGGCGGGCAGACCGCGTTGCCCAGGGTTTTCAGCCGTAGGGCGCGGTCCGCGGTGTTTTCGGTGATACGGGGGACTCCCTCTGGTTCGGCGGCCCAGAGGATACGTCCGTCCATTTCTGCGGGAAGCCCATGAGCCATTCCACCCAATCCGGGTTCAGCGCCGCCGTCTCGGATATCGGCCGCTCCTGCCGGATCACCTGGGATGACAGGTTGGCAGACGGGGCGCTGTTCCGAAACGCCGCCGGTTTCAGCGTGGAGCGGTAGCCCTCCGACGCTGCCGGGGTCAGATAGAACACCGCCGCCGACAGGCTCAGGCTCCAGATCGCGCCGCTCTTGTTCACCTTGCGGAATATTCCGTTGTCGGAGAGGTACACATCCAGGTTGGCCGCGTCCCTGCAGGTGTTCTTGTCGGAGGCAAGGGGTGTGGGAAACATCAGCCGCGACGATAAAAGTTCGCTGGCGCTCATGCCATGCGCCGACACCGCAAGCCGGAAATACGAATGGGAGAACAGCGTATCCCGCTTTTGCCAGGTCAAAGATCGTTTTGTCGAGCCCCATATTGATGAAGCCAGCAACATTTTCCCCAAGCACCCAACGGGGCCGCAGCTCGGTAATAACGCGGCACATTTCCGGCCACAGGTAGCGTTCATCCGCAAAGCCCCTTCGCTGCCCTGCGGTGGAGAAGGGCTGGCAGGGAAAGCCGCCGGAGAGGACGGTAACGGTTTCAAGTCCTGTTTTTTCAAAAAACGCCTCCTTCGTAAAAGTAGTGATATCCCGGAATCTGGGAACATCCGGCCAATGCTTTTCCAGAACGGAATAGGGATAGTCTGCCCACTCGCATTGACAGACGGTGCGGAAGCCCGCCGCCTCTGCCGCCAAATCAAGCCCGCCAATGCCGGAAAACAGGCTCACATGGGTCAGTTGATTCGCTATTTTGTATTCACCTCCTGATTTTGGGCATAGAAAAACCTCGCTTCGGTTGAAGCGAGGTCCCCACTATATTCCTTCTGGTAACATGGATAATTGCTTAATTCTGCTAAGATCGTTCTCTGTCTGATGTCTAAACACATACTGAGATATCCTTATTAAGATTTGCTTGTATTCCTCAAGCCCGTCATCGTCAAATTCGAGCAGCCCATCATGTAGCTGATTTATAATAGCCATATTTTTTTGCAAAAAGATTGTCGGAATCAGCAAGTCGTTAATATCATTCCAGCCGGTATATTGCCTTCGCGCAGCATAGTAAGCCTCCATCTTTTCGTCGCAGTTGCCTCGACAAGCTGTATAACAATGAACACATTTGTGCGTTGCGGGGTCTGTAACAAATCCCACTATTCCGTGATCATCGTTTTCTGGGTTTAGTAAATCAATGCCGCATACTGCGCATTTTAGTGGCTCATATGATGCCAGAATTTTTGACGGAAGCCTTTTGCGTTCGTCCTCAATCCATTTCGCATAGGATTCAGGGAAATACCGCCGGAATAAGTCATAGCGTTTATGCTCTAAAATGCTGCTTTCTATTTTTTCTCGGTCAAATACCTGAATCTTATATTTACCTTTGTACGAATCAAGACGTGTATTTAATCCTCCGCTCGGTAGGGTGGAATAGAACCCTATGAAACCATCAGCCTCAAATTGCTCAATCCTATCCGATATGTTCGCTTCGTCATCAGGTGTAACAGATTTTCCAGAATGAGCCTTGTGCTTGCAGCTAATAAGCCAAATAGTATGATTAGTGCTGAGAGTTCCAAATTGTATCTCCTCGGCTAAAATATCTTTTCCTCCATCAGCACCGCGACTTGGCTCAGACAGAATTTTGAAGTTTAGGATTTCCGTCAGGAAGTCTCTGGCAAACAATTCAAATGAGTCTTGATTACCGGATGCAACATGAGCTTCAGGTATCTCGCGAAAATCAATACACGGCATATTACTCCTCCAATCAATATATTTTCACTAAGTATATCACATCCTTTTTTATGTGGATAGTAATTTTGCTACTGAGTTTCATACTATCCATTTTTACAACAAAAAGCACTGATGAATTACCTTCTGGAATGCTATTTCAAGAACAGGCACCCACATAAATCCGTTCAGTCATCGTCATCCTCGCTGCCGTCCGGATTATAGGGCGTCAGGTGCGTCCGGCGAATAGCGCTTTCCAGCATATCGAAGCCTGTAACACCCGTACTATCCGGGATGCCCCACCTGCGGTACATCCTGTGGATCGCCGGATGCTCGCCGGAGAGATTCTTTTGCATCCGCGCAAGCTGCCGCTCCGTTTTCACTTCCAGAACGCGATTGCGGATGAAACCGTACTGCGCCAGCAGGTCAAAGAGATCGCCCACCAGCATACGGAAGGCGCTGCCGGAAATGATGTAGGCGGGATCATTGCTGGCAGCGGCACGCTGCTTTTCCCTGACTTTTGCTTCATGCTCTTTCAGCACGGCGGTCAGCGGCGTAAGCTCCGCCTCCTTCAGCTCGGCAAGATCAGCCCGGTCCCCAAACACCAGATAGCGGCCGGGAATGAGCCAGTCGTCAAACTTTTCCTCCACGATCTCGCCATAATGCTTTGCCGTCTCGACCAGATTTGCCATATCCTCCGCGTCCTTCACCTTCCCGGCGAGGAACGCGAGCTGATGCAGCAGGCCGTAAAGATGTACCTCGTCACGGATATGATTTTCGTAGGTTTCACTGTCGATCACATATTTCATATCTTGTCCCATCCTTTCCTTATCCGGTTTACCCGTCGTGAGCGACCTCGCTGGGCTTGGTCGTGAGAAGTTTATACAGCTCCGTATCCTTCGGGAACTCGTCCCGGAACGGAAGGATCACGTTCTGGAAGAACAGAAGGCCGCTGCCAGGGTCCGCGTTGGTCACATAGGCAAGCTGCTCTGCGGAGATGTTCAGCCGCTCCGTCATCAGCTTGCGGTCGCCTGCGGAGAGGTTCAGCAGATAGATAAAATCGCTGTTTTCCAGAATGTTTTCGATCTCCGGCGAGGAAAGCAGGTCTTTGGGGTTCTGCGTCGCCCCAGTCGGGACGCCGCCCCATTTTCTGAAACGCTTCCAGACCTCCGCGCTGTATGCCGCCGTCTGTTCCTCCTTCAAGAGCAAGTGGAATTCGTCCACGAAATACCAGGTGGCCCGTCCAATGGAGCGGTTCACCGTGACGGTGTTCCACACCGCGTCCTGGACAATGAGCATCCCCGGCTTTTTCAGATTCTTGCCGAGGCCCTTGATATCGAAGCAGACAAGGCGGTTTCGGATATCCACGGTGGTGCGGTGGTTGAAGAAGTTGAGAGAGCCGTTTACATACAGGTCAAGTGCTTGCGCCACACGCTCTGCCTCCGGGATGCCCTGCGCCATGAGCGCGTCCAGCAGATCGCCCAGCACGGGCATATTCTCCGGCCGCGGGTCCGCGAAGTACGGCTGATAGATCATCTGCACGGCCCGGTCAATGACGGTTTTCTCGATAGCCTCCAGCCCTGTCTTGCTGCCCATGATAAGCTCGCAGAAGGACAGCACGAAATCACTTTTCAGCGCCAGCGGGTTTTCTTCCTCGCTGTAATTGAGGTTGATATCCAGGGGATTCACATAGTCGCGGCTGTTGGGAGAGAGCCGGATCACCTGGCCGCCCAGCCGGTTCACCAGCGGGGAATATTCATCCTCCGGGTCGCAGATGATGACATTATCCTTTGTGGTCAGCATGACATAGGTGATCTCCCGCTTGCAGCTCATGGACTTGCCGCTGCCCGGCGTGCCGAACACAAGGCCGTTGGGACAACGGGACTGCTTGCGGTCCAGCAGGATCATGTTGTTGGAGAGAGCGTTGAGGCCGTAATACATGGCGCCCCCGCCCATGAAAAGCTCCTGGGTGACGAAGGGGATAAATACCGCCAGCGCCGATGTGGTGAGGCTCCGTTCGATCTTGATACGGTTGAGGCCCAGCGGCAGCGAGGACATAAGCCCGTCCTCCTGCTGGAAGTCCAGCCGGGTCAGGATGCAGTTATGGGTCTGGGCGACGCTGGCCGACTGCGAAACGGCGATCTCCAGCTTTTGCTTCGTGGGCGCCAGATGCAGCATGAGAAAGGTCATGTTGAACATTCTCTCGTTGCGACTCTGTAAATCCTGCAAGAGATTTTTCGCCGCGCCGCCGTAGGTAGAGAGGTCGGACGGAAGGATATCCAGATCGTAGCCGCTGCGGGCGGCCTTTTTCTGCTCCTGAATTTTCATGGCGTCCAGATCGGTGATCTTGCGCTTGACCATCTTGATCGCCTCGTTCT
>DXUR01000297.1 GCA_019417795.1 Clostridiales bacterium
AACGGCATCGGCCTCGACACCCTCAAGCGGTTCGAGCGCATCCTCATCAAGAGCAACGACCTGCTCGAGAAGTGCTACGGCACCGACGGCGAGACTCCCGTCTCCGACGCAGAGCTGACCAGCCACCTCGAGGACGAGATGGTCTACATCCGCTATGTGGTCGTGCCGCTCTACAACACCAGCACCTTCGCTTTTGCTGATGACGATCAGAGCGCCCAGATGCTTGAGCTGGCCCAGACCGCCGCCGAGAGCTACAACGCTGCCACCCCCGATGGAGCCAGCGCCCAGACCTCCGCTTTCAGCACCGCCGTCGCCGCTGCCCTGCCCGACATCTACGCGGTGCTGGATGGCGAACCCTCTTCCGACGCTTCTTCTCTCTCCACTGCTCTGCTGGGTTCTGACAACATCGATGCCACCTTCTCCGAGGAAGGCACCGCCGACGCTGTCCGCGCCCTCAAGCCCGGCGAGGCCGCCGCCGTGCAGTATTCCAGCTATGCGCTGATGATGCTCGTCCGTCTCGACCCGCTGGACGCTGACACGCTGGACAGCCTCCGCGCACAGGCCCTCTCCGACATGAAGAGCGGCGAGCTGCAGGACAGCATTCAGTCTTATGGCGCCCAGCTGTCCCACGCTCTGGATTCTGCCGCCATGAAGAAGATGCCGGCTTCCAAAATCAAGAACGAGCAGTAATTTTCCTCAAAAATAATACAAAAGCTCCGGGAAACTGTTGGTCCCCGGAGCTTTTCTGTTATCATACTGCTTTTCAAATTCCGCTTCCAGCGCCGCGCGGATATGCATCGTGCGGCGTTGCTTTTTGTCGGTTTTTATGGTATCCTCTTAGCAGAAAGGCGCTGTCCTGCAAGTGCAGCGGTCATGCTCCCTCCCTCGCGTCACATTGTGCCGCGTCAGGAGGAAGTTCAATTTTTTGTCATCCTCTTGACGATTCGAATGTTTCTACATGAAAATCTAAGGGAGGATTCCACTATGGAAATTTTGAATACTGTTATTGCTCTGCTCGGCCTTCTGGCCACTGTCATCCTTGGCACTGCCAAAATCACTTGGACGATTGCCCAAGTCTTTTTTCGGGATATGCATCACGCAAAACACTATATCAAAAAATAAAATGGCAAGAAAAATGACCGCCCCTATAGTCTTCCAAACTCCGGCGGTCATGTTTCTCAAAATGTGATACTGAGAGAGGGAGCTGACCACTGTGCAGCCAGCGCCTTTCCTTAACTTTATTATAGACAGCCGTACGTGGATTGTCAAGCACAAGAATATAGCTGTCCTACCTTCTCAAATTCTGCTCCCAGCGCCGCGCGGATATGCATCGTGCGGCGTTGCTTTTTGTCGGTTTTTATGGTATCCTCTTAGCAGAAAGGCGCTGTCCAACCAAACGCAGGCGGCTATTGCTCCTCACCGGTCTCGCTGTCTTGCTCTTCGGAGCAAAGCAAGCGCGGGAGGGGCAACTTTTTGGAGTTCCGCTCCCGACGCTCACAGCGAAGGGAGGGATGCCTTATGACTACATCGGAAATTCTATTGCTTTTCCAGACGATCATCGCACTGTTGGCACTTCTCGTAAGTGTTGTACATCTGATGGACGACCGGAAAAAGGATGATTCTTATGGCAGCAAAAGGAAAAAGCACAAAAAGAAATGACCGCCCAAGACTCCCAATCCGGTGGCGGTCATTACTTTTGTAATGCTTGACTGGTGAGGAGCTAGCCGTTTGCACGGTCAGCGCCTTTCCTTATCTTTATTATAGGCAGCCGCGCGCGGATTGTCAAGCACAAGAATACAAAGGAAAAAGCACAAAAAGAAATGACCGCCCAACGCTTCCAACCGGTGGCGGTCATTACTTTTGTAATGCTTAACTGGTGAGGAGCCAGCCGTTTGCACGGATAGCGCCTTTCCTTATCTTTATTATAGGCAGTCGTACGCGGATTGTCAAGCGCCAGAACTTCCAGAATACAAAAGATAAAAACGGACCGCCCTCTTCGGCCTTTTCAGGCTGGGGCGGGCGGTCCGACGCTTTCTAACGCATTCTGATGCAATCCGACGTTTTTATCCGTTCTCTTAAAAACAATGCAGATGCATCATTTTTCTTGTATTCCGGCGTCATTTTCGCCTTCTGCGGCATCTCAAAACGGGCAGTTTTTGCGCTTTTGAGTTTCCATGATTTTCCAGTTCATGCATCTTTAACTGGTCTACACCTTGATTATAGAGGAATCGTTCTCCAATGTCAATAGCCCAGCACCTATAAAAAGCCTGAGGGCGAGGCCCCTTGCGGAACCTCGCCCCCAGACTATGTGAGATAAATCACTACATGCGCGAACATATAATGTTTATCATTACAGGCCGTGTGCCTGTAATTACTTTTGTTTTAGAAGTTCTGATTACTTCTTGTCGTAAGCAGGCTTGGTCTTTGCGAAGACGAAGATGGTGTAGGTGTCATCCTTGTTGGTATCCTCAAAGTTCTTGCCCTTGATGCCGGTTTCGATGTCGACCTTAGCGGTCTTGCTGTTGGTGCCATTCAGATAGACGCCATTCTCCCAGCCAGCTGCAACCAGAACCTTATCAGCCAGGTTCTTCCAGCTGTCCACCTTCTTAGCGCTCTTGGGCTCAGCAACGACGACGACAGTGTAGTTCCCATCAGCCTGGACGAAGACCTGAGCCACGCCCTCTTTGACCTTGGTATTGCCCTTATTGACACTCTCCTTGGCATCCTTGTATGCCTTCTCGCCGGTGAAGTTGACGGACTTGAAGTTGACATCCGTATTGTCGTGAGTTCTCCAAGCACTCTCCAGAGCTTTCTCAGCCTTGTCCTCAATGATGGCATTGGTGACAGCACAGCCAGTCAGCATAGACAGAGCCATGACGCCCACGAGAGCAACAGCCATGATCTTCTTGAACATTTTCATAGTGATATTCCTCCAATAAAAAATATTTTTTATTTCGGCAAACCACTACAAGAACTTCGTGGTCTGTCTCGATGGGTTCAGTATAGTGCATTTTCACAAGATTGTCAAGATACGGTATTGTTTTCGGCATTTTGTCCAATCGGGAGCCGTGAAAAATAGCAAACTGCCCGTTAAATGTGCATTCGTGCTAAAATTTGTGCCAAAGATCCCCAAAAGCTGCCCTTTGCTTTACCTTTATAACAAGGGCAAAAGCTCTACCTGCACAGGGGAAAATGGCCGAGATCCCGTTCATGCTTTTACTGCCTTTTCAAACTCCGCTTCCAGCGCCTCGTTGACGGCGCGGACGGCGGCGGCATCGGGTTTGATGGCCGTGCGGTCGTAGGTGAACAGGCCGTTCACCTCGTCCTCCACATCGGTCAGCTGGGTGTACACCAGCGCCGAGAGGCCCTTTTTCAGCTGCGGGAGCACCGTCTTGCGCTGCAGATCGCAGTAGCGCTCGGTCAGCTCTGCCCGGCTTCTGGCCGTGCCGTAGCCGTAGGTCTTCCGGGGCGGCTCATGGCCGGGCATGGGCCATGCAATGCCGCCGTACTCGCTGAGGGCCACCGTGCGCATATTCGGGCGGATGCGGAGCGGATAGAAGTAGTTGTGGATGGAATGCACATCTCCCCCGCCCCGGTCGAACCAGCCGCTGGCCTCGTCCACCGGACGGGACGGGTCGAGGGCGCGGAGGGTCTCGGTGGCTTTCCGCGCGTCGAACTGCCCCCACCCCTCGTTGAACGGCACCCAGCACCCGATGCAGGGGTGCCGCCCCAGCGCGGCTGCCGTGTCGGCCAGCTCCCGGGCGTACTCCTCCCGGCTGTGGGCGCTGCCCCGGCCCAGAAAGCCCCACAGCAGCTTCCCGTCCGGGGCATGGCGCATCAGGGGCTGTAAGGCGTTGGTCAGGTAGGTGACGTACCACATCGGGTAGGCCCCGCCGCCGTTGACCATATCCTGCCAGACGATGATGCCCAGCTTATCGCAGTGGTAGTACCAGCGCTCCGGCTCGATTTTGGCGTGCTTGCGCAGCAGGTTGAAGCCCAGCTCCCGCACGGTGTGCAGTTCGTGCTCCACGGCGGCGTCGGAGGGCGGGGTGTAGAGGCCGTCGGGCCAATAGCCCTGGTCCAGCAGGCCGTTGAGCAGGATGGGCCTGCCGTTCAGGAAAAACCGCCGGATGCCCTTTGCATCCTCTTTACACTCCCACTTGCGGAGGGCGAAATAGCTGTGGACGGTGTCGAATCCCTCTTCTTCGCCCTGGGTCGTGCCGACCGTCAAATCATAGAGGAAGGGGCTGTCAGGGCTCCACGGGAAGAAATGCTCTTCGGCGATGTTCAGGGTCACTTCGCCGTCCCGGTCGGCCTCGTCGCTGCCCCAGTCCTCGGCGATGGTCACGCCGCCGGCCCGCACCACGGCCCAGAGGTTCACCGCGCCGCCGGGCTTCGAGGTATGGGCTTTCACCGTCACGGTCCGGGCGTCATAGTCCGGGGTGACGGTGAGGCTTTCAATATAGTTTTCCGGC
>DXUR01000298.1 GCA_019417795.1 Clostridiales bacterium
CCCCTTTCTGGTTGGTTTTCTCTCAAGTCAATTTTACCAAAAAGGGGCTCCGCTTCTTATACCATTTGAGTGATTTTCGGCTTCAGCCATGGCCAGGAACCATTGCAATTACTGCGTTTCTTGCGTTTTACTCATGGCTGTGGGGAAATAATATAGGAGGGGATTAACTTGCATCAACAAATCGCATTTGCCGAAATTGAGCGCTGGCGGGAACAGTTGGATCGGCTGGCGCTGGACATCTGGGAGCACCCCGAAGGGCCGTACCGCGAGTATCATGCCTGCGAATGGACGGCGCAGCTGCTGCGCGATGCTGGATTTGATGTTGAGGTTGGCGTTGGCGGCATCAAAACAGCCATTCGCGCCACTTGTGGATCGGGCAAGCCGGTTTTCGGATTGCTGGGTGAATACGATGCATTGCCCGGTATGAGCCAGAAAGTCTGCACTCACAAAGAGCCCGTCGTCGACGGCGGTTGGGGCCATGCCTGCGGACATAATCTTTTGGGCGTTGCCCATGCCGGTGCCGCCATCGGTCTGAAAAAGGCTATGGAGGAGGGAAAGCTACCCGGCACAGTCATCTACTTTGGCTGCCCGGCAGAAGAGGTGCTGACTGGCAAAGCCCTTATGGCTCGCGCCCATGTGTTCGACGGCATTGACTTCTGCGCAGCGTTCCACCCCAACCCGATGAACCAAGTGTTACTGGGCACGGCAACTGGTCTCAACTCCTTTAAGCTGCACTTCAAGGGGCGCACCGCCCACGCCGGCTGTGATCCGCACAACGGCCGTAGCGCCCTTGATGCCGTTGAGCTAACCAATGTCGGCATCAACTATTTACGCGAGCATGTGCCGACGTCGGTGCGTATACACTATGTCATCACTGAGGGCGGCGTTGCCCCCAACATCGTCCCCGACAAGGCATGTGCCTGGTACTTTGTCCGTGCGCTGACCCGCGAGGTGATCGACGACGTGTATGGACGAGTGCTGGATATCGCTCGAGGTGCGGCACTGATGACGGGTACCACGCTTGAGGTGGAGTTCCTCGGCGGTTGCTACCCCACCCTCAACAACCAAGTACTCGGCCAAGTCATGTATGATTCCTTGTGCGAGACACCGCACGATTTGTGGACGCAGGAGGAACTGAATTTCGCCGCTGCCCTCAACGGCGATAAAAAGCTGGACGAACCCATACATACAGGCGTCGTTCAAAGCAGAGACAACTGTTACGGCTCCACTGACGTCGGTGACGTACAGCACATTGCGCCGGGCATTGCCTTTGATGGCGCCTGCTGGAACATGGGCACACCGGGTCACCACTGGCAGGTAACGGCCTGTGCAGGTCATTCCATAGGCCTCAAGGGTATGATCTATGCCGCCAAAGCAATGGCTCTCTTCGGGCTCAAGGTGATGAGTGATCCCGAACTGCTGGCGCAGGCAAAAAAAGAGTTCGATGAAAAAACGGAGGGCAAGCCCTATGTCTGCCCCATCCCCGATGAGGTTCCCGTCCCTGATCAGGATTGAACCACACCGAAAATGCTCTGCCTTCACCTACCGCAACATCTACAGGCAAACCGCTGTTCTGCACAGAATTTCTATCTCACCTGCACAAACAGGGGGACACTTTTCGAAGTATTCGAAAAGTGTCCCCCTGTTACTATATTGTAGCGGCCGAGCCTCGTTGCCGTAAAATAGACGGCGCTGCGTGTCGGAGAGCGCCGAGGAATTTGTCGCAGAATGAGTGAGCATAAGGAGTGGCCATGGGCCACTCCTTTCAAAATTCAAGCTACTTTGCCCTCCAGTACAATCTGCACCATGCGGTCATCAATTATGGCTCTGCGGTTCTGGTACGCATAGATCAGTGCCTGCGTACAGGCACGGTTAATGAGGCGTGGAACACCAGAGGAAAACTCAAAGACCCGCTGGAGCGCATCCTCAGAGAAAATGGGATTCGGATGCCCCGCGTAGGCCAGTTGTTTTTCAATGTATGCCTTGGCTTGAGCGAAGTCATACGGCATCATGAAGCACTGGATGTCAATGCGGTGCCGGATGGCCCGGTAGTGTCAGGCCATTTACTCTCCCATTCTAACAGCTTCGGCTTTGAGATGGAAAAAGACGCGGTTGGCTGCCGCACCTTCAACCGTAATTGTTATTGTAGGAGCGCATTGAGATTGAGTCGGACTGTGCTCACTGCGTATTCCACGCTATGTGTTGAGTATAGTTTTGTTGTACGAAACATCGCTTGTAACAATGCGCTTGCTGCGCATTTCGCTCTGTACGCCAAAAGTGGTTTCACTGTACGAAACCGACACCGTGACAATAGACATTGCTGTTTTGCTGCATGAAACTAAAACATAAGAAATCGTAAAAAAGTAATGCAAAATGTAGAAAAAGCTTAATATATATATTGTTTATTGACAGTATACCGCTTTAAATTTTATAATTATGATAATTTCAGTAGATAATTAGGGGTTCTGTATGGTGAAACAGAGAGATAATAAATATCGAATTCAGGCTGTGGAAAGAGCTCTCACGATTCTTCAGTGCTTCCATGCCGAACGCCTTGAGATGTCTATGATGGAAATGGCGGGAATCCTGGAACTCAACAAGAGCACAACTTTTCGAATGGTTTCTACGCTTTGCGATATGGGGTTTCTGGAAAAGCTTGCAAACGGGAAATATGCCCTTGGCACAGAAATCATACGCCTTGGACACCTCGTCTCGGAAGATATGACGCTCCTGCGGGCGGCACAGCCGATTATGGATGAACTTTTCCATCACTGCGGAGAAACTGTTGCAATCTGCCGCTATTCAAACGGACAGATGATCTGCATCGGAAGAGTGGAGAGCCAGAAGCCTCTCAAATGTGTCTGCACGGTGGGAGCGGATGTCCCCGTTCTTCTGGGCGGGACAGGTCGCTCGGCGGCGGCATTTTTGAGTGACAGCGAGTTGAGCCGCTGCATTGAAACCCAGAAACGGATTGGAAATCCTGTTTGCGGAAAGGAAGAACTTCGTGCAGTAGTGAAGCGAACTCGGAGTAATGGCTACTATATCAGCCACAGTGAGCTGGACGATGCCATTAACGCACTGGGACTTCCCATTTTCGGGAAAAATGGAGTAGTTTTAGGAAGTTTGAGTATTGTTGCTCCGTCAAGTCGGATGAGCGATGAAGTGACATGGGAACTGCTTCCGGAGGCGCGCCGGTCCGCACAGCGCATTTCAGAGCGGATGGGGTATGACGGAAACATGCTGAACAGTAAAGGAGAATGAAGATGAAACAGGCAGATATGATTGTTCATACGCATCACATGTACACGATGGAAGGCGATGGAGTCGGATATCATCTTGATGATTCCGTTGCCATCGTAAACGGGAAGATCGCAAAGATTGCACCGCGGGATGAGATCGAGCGTGAATTCACAGCTGTGGAAACGCTCGATGCGACGGCGCATCTGGTGCTGCCTGGGTTGATCGATGGGCATATGCACTCCACAAATTGCGCGATGCGAGGAATCGCACAGGATGTTGGCAACTGGATGATGCATGGCGCAGGGCCGTTTCAAACGAACGCAACGTCGGCAACAAGACGGGCGGGAAGCAAGCTTGCAATTGCCGAAGCGGTAATGAATGGCACAACAACGATCGGCGAAGAAGGCTTTGCATTGGATAGCCCTTGCGAGTTTATTCAAAAGGTCGGCGTGCGAGGAAATGTCGGTGTTCGTATTCGCAGTGCACTCAATCGGGTGTATGCCCCCGGCGAGTTGTATGAGTATGACGAGAAGTATACGGAAGAAACCTTTTCTGCGGCAAAGGATGTATTCAATCAATGGCACGGGGCGGACAACGGTAGGATCCGGGTCATGTTTGCGCCGCAGGGGGCAGACTTTGTTTCGGAAGAAGTACTGCACGAGGCACTGGATCTGGCGCACAGGCACAACACCCTGATGTATCTGCATCTTTCGCAGGGATCGCGCGAAACGAAACAGATGATGATGCGGTATGGCTCTCGAACGATCCCCTGGATGATCGAGCGAAATTTGATCGACGATCACGTAGTCGGCATTCATTTGACAGATGCGCTGCCGGAAGAAGTACAGCAGATGGTCGGGCACGGCGGGCGAATGGTGCTCTGCTCTACGTCGATTGGGCTCATTGACGGAATTCAGCCGCCGGCAAAGCTTTTCCAGGATGCCGGTGGAATGGTTGGACTTGGCACCGATCAGGCAAACGGCAACAATGAGCACAGCATCTTCAATGAAATGCGCATGACGGCGCTTTTCAATAAGCTTAAATATGAGGATCCGGAGGTCATGCCTTGCTGGAAGGTGCTTCGTATGGCAACGATTGAGGGAGCAAGAGCGATCGGGATCGACGATGCTGTCGGCTCGCTCGAAGCCGGGAAGGATGCGGATCTGATTTTGTTGAAGCTGGATACGCCCGCTATGCGGCCGATCTATACAAAGCCCATGAGAAATCTTGTGC
>DXUR01000299.1 GCA_019417795.1 Clostridiales bacterium
CGGACATGCGGACCTTTTATATGATGTGACCAAGTGGCGGCAGGCCGGGGAGGACCGTGTCTTTGAACGGCGCCACCTGCCGAGATTACAGGCGGGGCAGATCGGCGGCCTGGGGCTTTCCATCTGGACAACGGTGGAACAGGACTCCATCTGGTCCGCTCACCCGGACTGGGACGGCTGGCGGCGGACGGAGGAGATGATGGCCTGCGCTCGGGAGGAGCTGGCAGAGTGCCCCTGGCTGGCGCTTGTACGGACGGCGGCGGAGGCCCGGAAAGCGCAAACGGAGGGAAAGCTGTTCGCCTTTTTGAGCGTGGAGGGCATGGAGCCGGTGGGTGACCGGCTGGAGCGGCTGGAACAGTATGCACAGTGGGGGGCCCGAATGGGGATGCTGACGTGGAACGAGGAAAACCTGCTGGCCTGCGGCGCCGGCGGCGATCCGGACAAGGGCCTGACGGAGCTGGGCCGGGAGGCGGTCCGCCGGATGCAGCGGCTGAACATCCTGCCGGATGTATCCCACACCAGTGACCGCAGCTTTTGGGATATTATGGATCTGGTGGAGGGGCCGGTGATCGCCTCCCACTCCAACTGCCGGGCCTTGTGCGATGTTCGCCGGAACCTGACGGATGAGCAGCTTCGCACCATCCGGGATACCGGCGGTGTGGTGGGGGTCAATGTGTCCCACGACTTTGTACATAAGGAGCCCCGGCAGCAGACGGCGGCTATGCTGGCCCGTCATGCCGCCCACATGGCGGAGGTCATGGGACCGGAACACGTTGCCTGCGGCTTTGACTTCTGCGAGTATTTCGGCCCCGGTTATGAGGGGTGCGAGGGCATGGAGGACTGCGGTCAGGCTCAGAATTTCTTTTTTGAACTGGAACGGATCGGCTTTTCGGAGGCGGAGCGGCAGGCCATCGCATCGGAAAATCTCCTGCGGGTGCTGGAATAAAAAAGAATCGTTTTATGCGGAAAAACTGGCGGGAGACCGCCGGTTTTTCCGCTTTTTGCGCACAGTGGCAAAAATGATGGAGAGGCCCACAGAAAAAGGTTTGAATTATTCATATATTTGACATATAATAAACTCTGTATTGACATTGAACGGGCTGCCTGCGCGGTCCATAAGGAGTTGATGATTTGGAAGCGACACGCATCCGGCTGGCGGAGGGCGTCCACCTGACCTATCTGCCGGCGAGAAAATTCAAAACCAGTTTGCTTTCCGCACAGTTCGTCACGCCCCTGCGGCGGGAGACGGCGGGAGCCAACGCATTGCTGGCGGCGGTGCTGCGGCGGGGTACGGTAAGCTGTCCCGATATGGGAGCGCTTTCCGCAAAGATGGACAACCTCTACGATGCCTCCATCGACTACACAGTGCGGAAAAAAGGCGAAAACCAGTGCGTGGGCTTTGTGGCCAGCTTTATTGACGATCGGTATGCCCCCGGCGGCGAACGGCTGCTGGAACCGGCGGCGGCGCTGCTGGGCGAGTTGATCTGTGACCCCGTCACCTACCACGGCCGGTTTGTGCCGGAGTATTTTGAAAGCGAAAAGACCAATCTGCTGGAGGCCATCCGGTCTCTCATCAACGATAAGCGGGATTGGGCGGACAGCCGTCTGCTGCGGGCGTTGTGCGATGGAGAGGCCTACGCCGTGCCCCGTCTGGGCGACGAGGAGACGGTGGACAAGCTGCAAGCGCTGAAGGTCTATACCCAGTACCGCGATCTGATCTCCACAGCGCCGCTGGAGATCATATACAGCGGCAGCGCCGATCTGGAACGGGTAAAGCAGGCGTTGGCGGCGGCATTTGCCACCCTGCCCCGTGAGGAGGTCCGGGTGATCTCCACGGCGGCGCCCCACGTCTGCCGGGAATCCGTGCAGCATGTGGAGGATGTGCTGGACGTGACCCAGGGCAAGCTGGGCATGGGTTTTTCCTGCGGCAGTGACGATATGCCCGCCCTGCTGATGGGCAACACCCTCTTCGGCGGGTCCAGCAACTCCAAGCTGTTTTTGAACGTCCGGGAGAAGCTGTCCCTCTGCTATTACGCGTCCTCCCTCTACCACCGGCAGAAGGGCCTCATCACCGTGTCCTCCGGCATTGAGTTCCAGAACTATCAGCGGGCTTACGATGAGATCATGGCCCAGCTGGAGGCCGTTCAGAAGGGTGAGTTGGAGGACTGGGAGCTGGAAGGCGCCCGCTCCACGCTGCTGAACAACTATGCAACTGTTGGCGATTCTCAGGGCAAGCTGGAAAACTTTTATCTGGGACAGGCTGCCACAGGGCAGCATGAGACCCCGGCGGACCTGGCCCGCGCCATTCAGGACATGACGGCGGAACGGATCTGCCGGGCCATGAGCACCGTGAAGCTGGATACGGTGTATTTCCTGAAGGGGAAGGAGGGGGAAGCGTGAAAGAGACTTTTTATGAGCGGATCGGCGAGGCAGTCTGCCGGGAACGGCTGACCAACGGGCTGGAGGTCTGCGTGGTGCCTAAGCCCGGCTACGCCAAAAAGTACGCCTTTTTCTCCACCCGCTACGGCGGTATGGATACCCGGTTCTGTCTGGACGGGCAATGGCTGAACACCCCGGCGGGCATCGCCCATTATCTTGAACACAAGATGTTCGATACCCGGGAGGGCAACGCCCTGCAGGAGCTGGCGAAAAACGGCGCGGAACCCAACGCCTTCACCGCCAACGCCATGACGGCCTACTATTTCGATTCCACGGAGCATTTTGAGGAAAACCTGCGGATCCTGCTGTCCTTTGTGTCCATTCCCTATTTCACCGATGAGAGTGTTGCCAAGGAGCAGGGCATCATCGGTCAGGAGATCCGCATGATCGAGGACAACCCCGACTGGCAGATCTACACCCGGATGCTGCGGGCCATGTATCATCGCCATGCGGCCCGCACCAGCATTGCCGGTACAGTGGAGAGCATTGCCGAAATCACTGCGGACACGCTGTATGACTGCCATAAGGCATTTTATACCCCGGCCAACATGATTTTGACGGTGGTGGGCGACGTGGACCCGGTCCATGTGATCGATCTGGCCAACCGGGTGCTGCCCAAGCTCAGCGGCCCCATCATTGAGCGGGATTACGGCACGGAGCCGGAGACCGTGGCGGAGAAGGAGACCGTTCTGGAGATGGAGGTCTCCGCACCGCAGTTCCTGGCGGGCTTCAAGTGTGCCCCGGCGACGGAGGGCGACGATTATATGCGCGCCGCCATTCTGGGCGACATGGCCAGCGATATTCTGCTGGGCGAGTCCAGCGCGCTGTATCAGCGGCTTTATGAGCAGGGCCTCATCAACCCCAGCTTCGGCGGGGCCTTTGAGATGATGCCCGGCGTGGCCTATCTCTACGCCGGCGGCGACAGCAAGGATGCCAGTGCCGTCACCGACGCCATCCTGCGGGAGGCTGCCCGCATCGCGGCGGAGGGCGTGGACGAAGACTACTTCCGGCGAATCCGCAAGGCATCCTTCGGCGCCAATCTCCGGGGACTGAACTCCTTTGAGAACATCGCTGTGACCTTGACGGAGGGCTATTTCCACGGCTATGATCCCCTCCGCTTCCCGGAGGTATTTGAATCCATCACGCCGGAGGACGTTGCGACGTTCCTGAAAACCAATGTCACGGCGGAGCGGATGGTCCTCAGCCGGATCGTGCCGAAACAATAAGTCTTTGGGAAGAGACGAAAAGGCCCGTTGGGTCTCTTGCAGAAAACATATGCGGCGGGGTAAACTCTTTGCCGCCGAAAGGAAGAACCTGTTGTGAGCGCACTGAAAAACATGCCCATCAGCTTCCCCGGCCTGTTCGGGGATTGGGAATTGAACATTGACCCGGTGGCCATCCATATCGGCCACGGGATCTACTGGTACGGGATCATTCTGGCATTTGCCATGCTGGCGGGGCTGTATCTCTGCATGAAGCAGGCCAAACACTATGGCCTGACTGAGGACAACATTATGGACATGGTGCTCTGGGCGGTGCCCTGCTGCATCATCGGCGCCCGGTTTTATTATGTTCTGTTCTATCTGGACCTTTACCGGAATACGGACGGCAGCCTGGATTGGGGTGCCATGTTCCGGATCTGGGACGGCGGACTGGCTATTTACGGCGCGGTGATCGCAGGCGTATTGGTGGCATTGGCCTACACAAAGCGCCATAAGCTTCCGTTTTTTGCCATGGGCGATGTAGCGGTGATGGGCCTGCTGTTAGGCCAGATCATCGGCCGGTGGGCCAATTTCATCAATCGGGAGGCTTTCGGCGGGGAGACTACCCTGCCCTGGCGGATGAAGCTGTGGGTCAGCCAGTATACCAGCATCGAGGTCCATCCTACCTTTTTCTATGAGAGCTTCTGGAATCTGATTGGCCTGCTGCTGATCCTGTTCATCGTGTCCAAGGGCCGCCGGTTCGACGGGGAGAACACCTGGTTCTATTTCCTATGGTACGGTCTGGGCCGCAGCTGGATCGAGGGCCTGC
>DXUR01000003.1:0-8590 GCA_019417795.1 Clostridiales bacterium
GCGCAGAATGGCGATCTGATCGTCGGTCAGCCCCGCGTCGTTGGTTTTCAAATTCAGTGTCGGCAGCGACGGCACTTCCTCCGCCGCGGCCTGCTTGGCGCGAGAAAGCTCCTCGCGCGCCTGATAGCCGAGCGTGCGCGGAAGCTCCACGCGCTCGCCGAGTATTTTATGCGGATAGATGGCCTCGTACTCGCGCAGCACATCCCAGCTGTCGGTGATGAGGCCCGCCGCGCCGTCCGCGATCAAACGGTTGCAGCCGCGGCTTAATGGCGCGTCGATCGGACCGGGAACGGCGAAAACATCGCGTCCCTGCTCAAGCGCGGTATTCGCCGTGATGAGCGCGCCGCTCTTTTCCGGCGCTTCGACCACGATGGTCGCGAGGCTCAAGCCGCTGATGATGCGGTTTCGCACGGGAAAATGCCACGCCTCGGCCGCCGTCCCGGGCGGATACTCGCTGATGAGCGCGCCCGAGGCCGCGATATCGCGGTACAGCCATTCATTCTCCGCGGGATAGACAATGTCCAGCCCGTTGCCGAGCACGGCGATGGTCTTTCCGCCCGCGCGCAGCGCGCCGCGGTGAGATGCGCTGTCCACGCCCGCCGCCGCGCCGGAGATCACGACCGCGCCCTGCTTGCACAAACCGTAGGCGATCTTCTCCGCCGCTTCGATGCCGTAGGGCGAGGCCTTGCGCGTGCCGACCATGGCGACAGCGACCTCCTCGTCGATAACGGGGAGCTGGCCTTTGACATAAAGCAGGCACGGCGGCTCAAAGATATTGCGCAGGCGCATCGGATAGTCCGCGTCCTGCATCGTGAGAAGCCGCAGCCCCAGCCGCGAACACGCGCCGAGGATACGGTCGGCGTTTTCCAACGATTTTTCCGCGAGCAGCGCGATCTGCCGCGGCTCGATGCCCTCGACGAGGCGGTACTCGTCCTCGTCGGCATAGTAGACGTTCTCCGGCGTGCCGAAATAGTCGAGCAGCAGAAGCTTTGAGCGGTTTGTCAGTCCCTTGACCTCCGAGAGCCACACCCAGTATTTAAGGCCCGCCATGAAGAGCACCTCCTTGTTTGTTTCAGCGATACATCTCCCACAGAACGACCGTCGCCGCGATGGCCGCGTTGAGCGACTCGCAGCGCGGGCTCATGGGAATTTTGAGCGTTTTGGCGCACTCATCCAGCATTTGCTGCGACAGTCCGCGCCCCTCGCTGCCGATGGCGACAGCGGCTTTGGACAGGTTCGCGTCAGACAGCGGCACGGTGTCCTCGCGCAGCGCCGTGCCGTAGAGCGGGACGCCGCTTTTACTGAGCAGCGCGAAAAGCTCCTCCGGCGTGACGCTGTACGCCTCGCGGCGGAAGATCGCGCCCATTGTGGCGCGCGCCGTCTTGGGATTGAAGAGGTCGGCGCAGGCGTTGACTAAGAACACGCCGTCGCACTCAAACGCGTCCGCCGTGCGCAGGATGGTCCCCACGTTCCCGGGGTCCTGCACGCCGTCCAGCACGAGATAGTGCTTACCCGCAAGCGTTTCGGGCAGCTTCGTCTCGGGAAGCGCGACCGTAAACAGTGCGCCCTGCGGCGTCTCCATCGGGCTCACCGAGCGCATCAGGTCTTCGCTCACGCACACGGCGCGCACGGTATCGGGAAGCGTTGGAATCTCCACGCCGTCGGAGAACACCGCCGTATGGACCGGCGCGCCCCACTTGAGCGCTTCGTCCAAGAGCTTTGTCCCGTCGCAGAGATATTCGCCGCTCTTTTTGCGGTAAGACCGGGAGGAAGCAAGCTTGCGCAGGTGCGTCATCAACGGATTCTGCCGGCTCGTGATGGTTTCCACGTCCATTTTTCCTCTTCCCTCCCAGTTTCTTATTTAATATGTATCACACTATATTATCAACTGCCGCCCTTTGTCAAGCAAAAGAATCTTTTGCACCGTTTCACTTTTGCGCGGATCGGTGCTCCGCCGCTTTACAGTTCGCCCCCTTTTGTGGTACACTGAGCGTGAAATATCACGCAGCATGACTGCAAGGAGGTACCCCAAAATGGAATCTGCCAAATCGCGTTTTCTGCGCTATGTGACCTATTACACCACCTCGGATGAATTCACCGGCACCTCGCCCTCCACGGAGCGGCAGAAGGACCTTGGCCGCGTGCTGATGCAGGAGCTTGAAGCGCTGAAGCTCGAGGACGTCCACATGGACGACTGCGGCAATGTGCTTGCAACGCTCCCCGCGAGCGAGGGCGTGGACGCGCCCGTCATCGCGCTCATCGCGCACATGGACACCGCTCCCGACGCTTCGGGCGAAAACGTCAAGCCCCGCCTCGTGCGCTACGAGGGCGGCGAGCTGAAGCTCAACGACACTGTCTCCCTCACCGAGGCGCTCTGCCCCGGCCTTGAAAGCCATGTGGGCGAAGAGCTCATCGTCACCGACGGCACGACGCTGCTCGGCGCGGACGACAAGGCCGGCGTCGCCGAGATCATGACCGCGGTCGAAACGATGATCGAGAAAAACGTCAAGCACGGCGAGGTGCGCGTCATCTTCACGACCGACGAGGAGATCGGCAACGGTGTCGACGGTCTCGACGTGCAGGAGCTCGGCTGCGACTACGGCTATACCGTGGACGGCGGCCCGCTCGGTGAGATCGAATTTGAAAACTTCAACGCCGCCTCCGCCGTTCTGACGGTGCACGGCGTCGGCGTCCACCCCGGCAGCGCCAAAAATGTCATGATCAACGCCGCGACCGCAGCGATGGCCTTCCACGCGATGCTGCCTGAGGACGAAGTGCCGGAGAAAACCGACGGCTACGAGGGCTTCTTCCACCTGACCGAGATGAGCGGCAGCGTGACCGAGGCGACGCTGCGCTACATCATCCGCGACCACGACCGCGAGCGCTTTGAGGAGAAAAAGGCGCTCTTTGCCGACTGCGCCGCGCGCCTTGACGAAATTTACGGCGACGGCACGGCCGAGGCCCAGATCAGCGACAGCTACTACAACATGAAGGAGAAGATCCTCCCCCACTTCCACCTCATCGAGCGCGCGGAAAACGCCTTCCGCGCCAACGGTGTCGAGCCGCAGTGCGTACCCATCCGCGGCGGCACGGACGGCGCGCGCCTGTCCTGGGACGGGCTGCCCTGCCCCAACCTCTCCACCGGCGGCTACAATTACCACGGCGTGCGCGAGTGGATCCCCGCGGACAGCCTTGAGGCCATGACGAACGTGCTCGTCACGCTGACGGAGAGCTTTGCCGAATGAGGCAATCGTTATCGTAACAAAGAATTGGAGTGATTTTGTGATGAATCCTGTCGAAAAGCTCGCACTTTTGCGCGCGGAGATGGCCAAGCGCCATATCGATGCCTACGTCGTCGTGACCGACGACTTCCACACCTCGGAATATGTCGGCGCGCATTTTAAGGCGCGCGAATTTCTCTCCGGCTTCACCGGCTCTGCCGGTACGCTCGTCGTGCTGCCGGACGCCGCCGCGCTGTGGACGGATGGCCGCTACTTTTTGCAGGCCTCGCAGCAGTTAGAGGGCAGCGGTATTGAGCTCATGCGCATGGGCCAGCCCGGCGTGCCTGAGATCCCCGCGTTCCTGCGCGACCATGTTCCTGAAAACGGCTGGATCGGCTTCGACTCGCGCACGATCAGCAACAACTTCGCCCGTTCGATTGGCGAGAAAACGCGCGAGAAGCACATCCGCTTTGCGGGCGACGAGGACCTTGTCGACCTTGTGTGGGCGGACCGCCCCGCACTCTCGTGCGAGCCTCTCTGGGAGCTGGACGTTCAGTACGCAGGCCTGACGCGCAGGGAAAAGCTCGCAATGGTGCGCGGCAAGATGAAGGAGATGGGCGCAAGCGTGTTCGTCATCCCCTCTCTCGACGAGGTCGCGTGGCTGCTGAATCTGCGCGGCAACGATGTGCTCTTCACGCCCGTGTTTCTCTCGTATCTGCTGCTTGAGCAGGACAAGGCCACGCTCTGCGTGCAGAGAGAGGCCGTGAGTGCAGAGATCGAAGCACATTTGAAATCTGACGGCGTAACGCTCGCTCCCTATGACGACATCTACCGCCTCGTCGCGGCGCTGCCCACGGGCACCCGCGTCCTGCTCGACGGCGAGCGCGCCAACTACCGCATTCTGCAAAGCGTGCCTGAGAGTGCCGAAGTGCTCGACCGCACGAGCCCCATTCAGCTGATGAAGGCGATGAAAACGCCCGCTGAGCAGGAGAACGAGCGCCTCGCCCACATCAAGGACGGCGTGGCCGTCACGCGCTTCATCTACTGGCTCAAGCACACGATCGGCAAAGAGCCGATCACCGAGCTCAGCGCGTCGAAAAAGCTCGAATCTCTTCGCGCCGAGGGTGAGCACTATCTTGAGCAGAGCTTCGACCCCATCCTCGCCTACGGCGCGCACGGCGCGATCGTCCACTACGAGCCGACCGAGGAGACTGACATCCCTATGGAACCGCGCGGTCTCTGCCTCGCCGACACGGGCGCGCAGTATTTGGAGGGCACGACCGACATCACCCGCACCATCGCGCTCGGCCCGCTCACGGACGAGGAAAAGCGCATCTACACGCTTGTCCTGCGCGGACACATACAGCTGGGCGCGGCCAAGTTCCTGCACGGCTGCATGGGCGAAAACCTTGACATGCTGGCCCGCACGCCGCTGTGGGAAGCGGGCCTCGACTTCAACCACGGCACGGGCCACGGCGTGGGCTTCGTCCTCGGCGTGCATGAGGGCCCTGAGCGCGTACACTGGGACGTGAAGCGCCAGAAGCGCCACTGCGTCATCGAAGAGGGCATGATCTTCTCGAACGAGCCGGGCATTTACCTTGCCGGCAAGTTCGGCGTGCGCATTGAGAACCTCGTCGTTGTACGCGAGACTGAGGTCAACGAGTACGGCCGCTTCCTTGCGCTCGAACCGCTGACGCTCGTGCCGTATGACCGCGATGCGATCGATCTGTCGCTGCTCTCGTCGCGCGATGTGGAGCTTTTGAATGCTTATCACGCTAAGGTCTTTGCGGTGATCTCGCCGTATCTGAGTGGGGATGAGCTGGAGTGGCTCAAGGCGGCCACTGAGCCAGTGCAGTTCTGCTGAACAGCATAAAAGGCAGCGCGATAGCGCGCTTCTATCTCTGCACCGTGCAGGGGCGCGGGAAAAGGGGGCCATTCTCTCTCGTGAGAGAATGGCCCCCTTTTGATCCCCCAAGAGAACGCAAGGGGCACTGCCCCTTGACCCCGACATTGGCAGATTGCAGCTTGAAGAGCTGCACGCGCTGCGCAATCGGGGGCGGTGTACATGGCTTCGCCATGAACCCCTGCGATTCGGTTCATCCAGCAACCGCGCCTTACTCCGTGAGGCGCGTGTGACGGTAGACTGGCGGCAGACTGCCTGCGGGGCGGCATCGCTGCGCTCGCCGCATTACAAGAAAAACGACCGCGTGAGCGGTCGTTTTTATCGTTTGTCGGTGCGGCCGAGGAGGTAGTCGACGGAGGTTCCGTAGAGGTCGGCCAGTTTAATTAAAATTTGTGTTGGCACGTCGTTTTCGCCAGTCTCGTATTTGGAATAGCCGGTCTGCGACATGCCCAGCAGCTTCGCAAGTGCAGCTTGCGTCATATCGTTGTCTTCCCGCAGGTCTCTCAATCTCGGATACATCATCTTCACCCCAGGAAAACTATATAGCAAGCAACTTCTTAACTTGCATTTTAATCTGTTTCAGGTTATTATAATCCCAAGGAGGGATGAAAATGCCTGATTATGAAAAGATGTATCACCTGCTATTCAACGCGATCACCGACGCACTGACTCAACTGGAAGCACAGAATTACGGCGATGTTAAAGACGCCCTCATCTCCGCCCAACAAAAAGCCGAAGAAATCTATATTACAGCAGAGGACTAAAAAAGAAGCAAACCTGAACGCGGCGAACGCAGCAATGCCGCCTTGGCAGGCATCAGCAAGATCGTACAAATCCAAAGTAGACAGAAATTAGGCTGTACTTCTACAAGATGGGCAAAGCGGCAGCGGATAATAGGAGCAAACCAAATTGTATCGCAGCAAAAAAACAGCAGACACCCGATTCCGCAGGCTGAGCAGCTCTTCAAGCCCAAACCTCGCAATGGCGGGGTCAAGGGGCAGAGCCCCTTGTGTTCTCTTGGGGGGCAAGGGGGGCCATTCTCTCACGTGAGAGAATGGCCCCCTTATCCCGTGCAGCGCCTACGGCGCTGCTTCCCCGTGCCTTTGGCACAAAAAAGAGCTCCCTCTGCCGAGAGAACTCTTTTTCGTTATTTTTTAATACAGCTTTGCGCCTGCCGGAATGTGGGGATCCACCATCAGCAAATGGAGCTTTTCTTCGCCGTTTTCGTGATGCACGGCGGAGATCAGCATGCCGCAGGAGTCGATGCCCATCATCTTGCGCGGGGGCAGGTTGACGATGGCGATAGCGGTCTTGCCGACGAGCTCCTCGGGCTCGTAATACTCGTGGATGCCGGAGAGGATGATGCGATCCTCGCCCGTGCCGTCGTCGAGCACAAACTGCAGCAGCTTCTTGGACTTCTTCACCGCCTCGCACGCCTTGATCTTGACGGCGCGGAAGTCAGACTTGGAGAAGGTGTCAAAGTCGACCTGGTCAGCGAACAGCGGCTCGATCTCGACCTTGGAGAAGTCGATGACCTCCTCCTTCTTCACTTCGGCGGGAGCGGCTTCCGCCTTGTCGGCCTTCTTGGGCATGTCCAGCGGCTTCATCGTCGGGAACAATTCACGGTATGCTCTATCTTGCCTTATCATGCTTTATTATCTCACATTTCGCATGAAATCCAAAACTTTTTTACCCATTTTGCTTTTATCTTGTTTTATCTTGTGATAGTCAAATGTGGTAAAATTTGTGGTAACACCTTAAAACCTCAGATAGGCTTCGTGGTTTGTGTACACCTTATATATTATACACACCAATACCACCCATGTCAAATAGAGACTATTGGCAAAAAAAGAGGGGTACATTTCTGTACCCCTCTTCATTCATACAAGGAACCCACCATTTTCCTCATGGTCTTGGTATACCCGCTTGATGTTGGCAATAGCCATGACCGCTCGGTTGTTCTTATATCCGGGGTGTGTTTCACAGAATCTCTCATACTCGTCGATGTCAAGGAGCATATCATTAAAACACTCAAGTGTAAAGTTCTCACCCCTCATAAGCTCAATGTTGAACCGCAGAATACGCTGGCGGTGCATACTCGCATCTCGCTCATCATCATCCTGAATATGTTTTTCGAGCTTATCCTGTGTCTCACGTTGTTCCTTTTTGATGTCGGCGATCTCATTCAACACCTCACCGTTGATTGCCCTGCCAATCTTCTTTGCCAACCCCGACCAAGGATTTACCTTGATCGGGGCGACCTGAACAAAGGTCATAAGCAAAAGGAGCGTTCCGCCGCTCCATCCCAAGATCTCTCCCATGTTCATGTTATGTCCCTCCAAAATGCTTATCGCGCCGTATTGGAGGTACCGTTGACAATCTTGCTCATATCGCACAGACTGTCAATCAGATCGGAAATCTTGTCCATATCGAGATCATAATTTACAGTATCGGCAGAAGCCTTAACCATAGCCATGACCCATTCCTTCCGATCTGCACCCTTCTCGAACATCGCCTCGGCACGTTCCATGTAACTGGTAACGAGCTTAACAACTTCCGGCCAGTTTTTGTCCTGGATCGTTTTCCGCACATACTTCACCAGCTGGATTACCAGCGGGATAGTTGCGGCAAGACCAGAAAGCACTGATACAATCAGCCGTACCCATTCAGAATCCATAGCACTCTATCCTCCTTTTTTCATATTGCAGGGCTTTCTTTGCTGCCCTCTATGCCATCCTCACAAAAATTGTGTGCTTTAGCAGTTGCGAATTTAATTCCTTCTCCATCAGCACCAGAGTTTTCTACCTCGCTCTTGTGTACAATTTTACTGAGCACAATACTGCAGGCAGTTCCTATCGGAGCAAAAGCTGCCGTGTAGCAAGCCAGTGCCCCAGTATACCCATATACGATACTCAGTCGAGCAAGGTAAAAGCCGCCAGCCAGTCCAGCGGCAAGGAAAATCATGATACATACAGCAAGCCAGTTAGTAAACCCAAGGCGTGGCCTCTTCGATTTCGGCTTGCTTTTCTTCTTACCACGCTCGATCGAGATGGTCATTTTACGCCTTACCCATCATCTGAGTCCAACGATAAAGAACGGTGACGAACTGCTCGCGGGTCAAAATGTCACCCCACATACAATTCGGCTCGCCGTTGACGGTCGTACCATTACCGGCGATCAGACCATTCTTCGTTGCCCACTCGCGTGCTTCTGCGCTGTATGCGCTTGCGTCATTGTCCTGGAGTTCCTTACGCATTTCACCCCAGAGTTCTTTGAAACGTGCTACATCCATGTCATCATCCTCCGTTTCGCCATTGAGAATTTCCTGAACTTCCTTCCGCAGAGCATCCATGCTCTTGCCATGCTTCGGCCACCACTGCCCCACGTCGCCATGGTTAGAGCCGTAGCCGGCACGATATGACTCTGCATGATCGCTGATCCCAGAAATCGGATATCCGAATTTCTT
>DXUR01000003.1:8690-16176 GCA_019417795.1 Clostridiales bacterium
CCCTTATGGAAGTCACCAAGGAGAGCATTAACACCCCAGCCCGCACTGGACTTGTTCATTGCGTTGAAAAACACATCGACAGAAGGTTGGGCACAGCCAACAGAATGGTTTACGCAGCCGGCAGGTCTAATCGTTCTTCCGCTGGTATAAGCTCCGTTATCCGTCGCAGGGCGGATCTCCAGATGGCTTTCAACGTACTGGATACATTCTTGAACTGTCATCATTTCAAACCACCTCCACGTATTCTCTGCCCCAGTAAGGCTCGCCGCCGTCCTCTGATGTCTTCAGCACAGCGTACCAAGCCTTACCGCAGTCTTTACGGAAACGCGGATCGAGTGTCTTAGAGCAGAACCCGAAGCCACCCTCATCCTCTGCCCCGTCGCCCCGACACATTTCACGATTACATTCCGTGTTTTTTCTGGGATCGCACTCATAGAACAGGACTTTCTCTCCTGTCGCGCCATCCACCAGGTACCCACCACGGGATACAATGTTGTTGATATCGACCATTGAAGTTCACCTCTTTATTTCCGAACGGTCAGAAATTTTCATTACTAACCGTAGATACTTTTCATGCCGGCGGCCCCATGATTTGAGCAAGACGGTAAAGCACCGTCACGAACTGTTCACGGGTAACAAGGTCTTGCCACATATAGTTGGGTTCACCATTGATGACAGTCCCGTTGCCGGTAATCAAACCCATATCCAACGCCCACTGCCGTGCCTCAGCGCTCCACTGGCCGCAGTCGTTGTCCTGCAGCTCAGCTCTCATTTCCTGAAAGAGTTTTCTGAACTGTTCCAAATCAGAGTCGGACGTAGAAGCAGTCTGTGAGGCAAACTGGTCATAGTACCGCTGCCCATACTCAGCACGCTTCTTCTGAACATCCTTACTCTGGTTTGCTGGCTTCTCAAAGTTCAGCAGCACAGCATTGGAAGCCTCCAATACAGAGGTTGCCGCCCGCAGCACCGCCAGCACGCCGAGGTAGCTCTCGGACAATTCTTTCCAAAGAAAATCCAGCTGCATAGAGAGATCGCCGATAGACTTTCCAGACGACTTAGCAAAATCCAGTAGGGCTTGCTTCCGAGTCCAAAACGTCCACTGGGCAAGGCCAAAGCCGGCCTTGTCCTGCACGAAGTTTGTATAGGTACCGTTATCCACAGCAGCTACATAAGCATTGTCATTCATGCCAAAGACGTTTTCATAACTGTTCTGTAAGTTCCGAGGATTAAGGCCGCTTTCGGCAAACAAGTTGCCCATCAGCCCAGCAATTCCGTATTCGTTCAGTCCCTTCTTCTGAAGGTAGCCATGAATTGTCTGTTCGTTCATCTCACACCTCCTTACAGATCAGAAAGTGCGGCTTGCTTCTGCCCGACGATTTCACCGTTCATGCAATACTTGCCGATTTCGTCCTCATCGTCGATATCCTTGTAGATATCCACCATTTCCAAGCTCTCCCATCCAATGATGGTCTTGATCACAGAATCGGGCAGGTTTGCCTTGGCAAGTGAAGTCGTAAAGAAGTGCCGGAGACTATGCCAATACACAGGGATACCCAGAATATTGGAGAAGGTTTCTGCCCAGCTGTTCAGTGTAGAGATAGGCACCGTCTTCGTAGGATCGTCCCTGTCAGGGAACAGCCACTCACTTTCGATACCCAGATCTGCCCGCTTCGCCATCCACGCATCGAAGTAGGGCTTGAAAGGCTTTGCCAGCACATAGCAGGTAAGCATTTTTCCATTGACGCCCTTGCCCTTCGTTCTGACTTTCTCAGGCGTTTTGTAAAACGTGCCATAGATGATGTTCTCGTCGTCGAAGTACGACACTTTGAATCGCGTCAGCTCAGACTTGCGCCGTCCAGAATACCGCGCCAAAGCGAAGCAGCAGGCTTTCTCGTACTGCCCGCGCTCCATCAGATAGTCCAAGAGTTGATCTGCCTGTTCGTCGGTCAGCACCGTCTTCTCTCTGGTCGGCTCATTTACCGGGTTCTCGATCTTGCGGACGATTGACCGGAAGTTGGGAAGCTCGTCATCCAAGATTGCTTCGATGTAGTTGCTCAAAGATGACAACGTACTCTTCAGCCGGCGCACACGGGCGGGAGAGTTCTCGTTGTTCCGCAACAGCCAGTTTTGGTACGAGATGATGTCACGCTTGCTAATCTCCGGGAAATACTTGTTGTCCGCATTTTGGAGTACCCACACGAAGAAAATATACAAATCGCTCGTATATGCCTTAACGGTGGAATCCGCCTTGCCGATACTCCGCAGGTATTCCAGAAAATCGTTCATCAGCCGAATGTTCTTCGGGTTGATCTGGGCGATCAATTCCGGGCTGGTGATTTTGTTTTGTCTCGTCTTCCGTCCCATAACTCTCACCTCCTTTTTTCGTATGAAGAAAGAGCCGCACCTTTTTTAGGTACGGCTCTTAAAAAATGGTTAGCAAATAGCTGTTTTATTCTGTTATGTGTAACGGGGCTTCTCTCCACCCTCTACCGCATACCTCATCCAGTCCAGTATGACAATGCCCACAACGGATAGGACAAGCCACAGCAAAGTAAACTGCGGGCAGATTTGTCCCAGGATATTCCCGGCCAAGTGCGAGTAATCCCACACTCCCAAACCAAGCCACACATTCAAAACAAGTCCGGTAACGAACTCTAACGCTGTAATCGCGGCAGCACAGATACACGCCTGCCCTACCAACGGCATTCCCCAGGGAAGCTCTGCTCCGAAGCGTTCCAGAGGGACGGCCAGAATAATCGCTAACGCAAACATCGTCCAGCTGATTGTTTCTGGCCTACCCTGAGAAGTCTTCCAGATGACCTCGCCGAAGAAATACACACCGCCAGTCCAAAACCAGAGCAAAACAGAAAGCACCCACTTTCCAATTCGTTTCCGCTCCATGCTTATCTTACTCCCATTCCCCGGCAATTTCTTTCAGCCGGTTTTGTTCCCGCAGCGCCTCTTCCTCTTTGACCTCAGCGCCAAACTGTACCAACATAAAGGCTTGCGCCTTAATGATCTCTGCCTGACGAATGCAGATGTCGGTTAGTTCCGCAATCAGCTCAACGCTGCTCATGCGGCACCGCCCAGCTTTTGCACGATAGCTTCCATCTGAGCCTGGGCTACTGCCATCTTCTCAGACAAAGCTGCAGCATAGGGTTCGGGCAGATCCATACCGTACTGCACAGCAGCGATCTTCTCAGCGTCCGTCATGGCATTGACATAGCTCTTGAGAGCATTGTGATATGCCGTCTGACTGGTAATCAGCGTCTGAGCCGCTACGTAAATCTGAGCGATTTCCGTAGCAGAATACACCGTGCAGGTTCCATCATCGGCCTGATAGGGGTACTCAGTACCACCCAGCTCAACCACACGGAACAGGTTGTTGATATTGCTCTGATCCTCCAGTTTCAGATTGAAATGGTCAAGACGATCCCCGATAGGCACGTCTACGCCTGCTACGATGACCGCATTGCAAGCCTTGGAAATCTCCAAAAGTTTCGCTGCACGCACCGTTTCCAGAGCATTGTCACTGCCGAGGATTTCCACCGCGTCTTCGGTCGTAATCCAACCATTCGCAACGGCCTTCAAAATGCCACCCGCTGAAATGGAGGGTTCGATTCCACGCAGGCCATTTTCATACATTTCTCTCAGTTTGTCCTTCATTTCTCAGCCCTCCAAAATCGTCCGAATCAGACCCTCGATGGTAGTCTGATGGCTTTTGAGTTCTTGCCCACCGTCGATCTCTGAGACAACGACAGTACCGGCACCCTCAATGTCTTCGTGCCCAACCAGATTGTAGGCCACACTCTTGAATGCCACACCGATAGCATCTTCACGGGTGGCCGGAGTAAAACATCCGTTATCGCCATAACGAATGTAGTTGACAGAATCAGTAATGCCCAATTCTGTCCCGTCAATTTTGATAATCCGATACATTACTTGACCTCCTTTGCACCAATCAACTTGGCGATATGTTTCAGATCTTCGATTTCGGCATTATAGAAATCGTGATTCCAAAGCCAGAAATCATCACGATCACTGCACTTGTACTGCTGGCAGCGGGGGTCATCCCAAATCTTATCCCATCTATCCTGATGTGCCTCATCATGCTTTGCAAGCGTAGACTTGATGGTTTGAATGAGTTTTCCACGCAGAAGCCCTTGTCCATCGTCGTTTTGCGCAAAGAACTCATATGCGCAATCACTGAACACGGCACATACCGGTTTCCCGTTGTGCAGCAAAACATTTCCACCTACTTCCAGCTTCGTGCCGTATGGGATATTTACTTCGCCGCTAATAGTCTTGAACTTTGCTCTTTTTACTGTGATATAGCTATTGTGGTTCACCGTGATATACCTCCAAATAAGAAAACACCCGAAGACTTGCTTCGAGTGTAATCTGTTAGTTATTTTTTACGCGGACTTCTTTAGTTGTTCTTGCTCTCTATACCGACTAAACATGGCATAGTGCAGCCGTCTCAACCGTAATAACCTACCGTGATCGTCAAAATTCCTGTAGTACGCAGTCTGACATTCCATGTATTGATCTATCTCGAAAAGTGTTTTCCTACCGGCAAGATATTCCCTATGGAACATTTTCAACTTACGCCTTGCACGCTTCACACCATCACGGCTGCCGTTGATCTTGATTGCTCCGGTTTCCGTCAATGTGAAACGAGCTTTACAAAACCTAAACGGCTTTGTAAGCGGAATGATTTTACACTTTTTCTTATTCACCCTAATACCGAAAGACTCAAACTTTTTAACAATATCTCTTGCTATCTGTTTAAGTTCTTCAATATCATGGTAAATAACATAGTAGTCATCCATGTAGTGACCCGCACAGTGAAGACCGAGTTGACACTTGATATAGTTGTCAATCGCACTTGGGAGAGACACCATCTCCTGCTGGCTTGGTTCCACACCCAAAGGCATACCTCTACCAGGCGCATTGCCATAAGGCGCATAGTCAATGATTGCGTCTGCCACTGCTCGGATCTGCGGATCAAACATTACTTGCTGATGCCGACGATAGATGATATCTCTATTAGCATTCGGAAAGAAGCTCTTCAAGTCAAGAAGGAATATACCTCCTTCTCTTCCATAGCGTCGGTAATGCCATGCAAGCTGCTGTGTTAGCCTGCGGAAATGCCAATGTAGTCCTTTACCTCTCTGACTTGCTCCATTGTCGCAAATCATACTCGGATGATAAAGGGGAATGAGGACTTCATTTGTGAAAACCTTATGAATCTGCCGATCGTCGATGTGCGGGGCATCAATCGGTCGCACTTTTCCACGCTCAGAAATGGTGAAATGTGCGCACTTCTTTTGTTTCCACTTACCATCCAAAACTTCACGCCGTCTCTTGGCTGTTCCAGAAAATAAGTGAAGCTCAAAGTTTTGCGTACTCTGTTTCCAACGGACACCCGTACAACATTTTCTCCCATAGAAGAACATATCGTGATAGTTGAAAACATCTTGAAGTGTACCGACTTCTTTGCTTCGTTTCAGTCTGTTTGCTTGTCGCTTTGATTTCCTGCGATGATATCTTGCCTCTCGGCGTTCTTCGCTTGTCATAAAAAGTATTCGCCCTCCGCATAGTTGTCTTGTAGGTGCGCGTCTAAACTACTTTGACCCGACACATGAAACGAGGATAGCGCAAGTACCCCGCCATGCAAGCAGCGTCCGTGTAAGGTCGTCAAAGGGCAGTTTTAGGGATTTTCACCCAGGGAAGTATCTCTCCTTTTGCGAGGGTCGTCTTTCACCTATCGGTTACTCCATGTGACCCCGCATCGCAAAATCCGGGCGCGAGCGCAGCCGCATTCCTTGCATTGTTATTGTTGGCGCTGCCATCAGTGTTCACATTGCAGAAATTGTTGTTATTGTTGTAATTAGCAGAGCGGAGCCACCACCACGCCGCCAAAGGCGGCGAAAACACCAAGGACACGTTTTCAGAAATACACCCAATAAAGATTCAGCTCTTTTTGATTTGCCCTAACGATTTCAGAGTCCCTTTGATCAACTCATCTTCGTTGTCAATCATTTCCCCAAGACTTGCAGCCATTCTGTCTAACTTTTCCGTTGCCTCCTTCGGAGATACTGAATTTCCCTTAGAAGTTGTAAAACATCCCTCGGGGTTCTTCATTATCACGAGATAGCAATGCGTAAGTCTGACATCCAGTGCTTTTAAGGAAGCTCTTGCTTCCAGCAAATGCGCTTTGCGTAACTCAATTCTCTGAGCGTCTGATGGGAAAATACTGTTCGCTTTCTCAGCATGATCCACTACTTCTCCAGCCAACTTAGCCACAGGTTCGGCCAAAAGTCTGGAATACCGTGCAGACATCCTTGTGAGAAAATTCAGCGTTTCTACATAGATTTGGTTAGCAGTATTGACATACTCAGCCTTACTCGTAGTCCGCCTTGCTTTCAATACAGACATTCTTTTACCTCTCTGGTGAATGGTCTTTTGCCCTATTCATCTGACTTAGTTTGATTAGCAGTAATCGCCCCCTCCGCTTTTTCGACTTCTTCCAGATGTTTCAAAAGCACAAACTCGATGTAGTTTGTCATGGAGCGATGCTGTTTTGTCGCCAGCGCACCAATCTTATCAAACACCTCATCAGATAGACGCAGCGTGAAAACACGTTTGTTTGATGCCATACTCAACCTCCCACTTACCTGCACATAAATATTTTAGTGCTATTTTCAGCTTTTGTATGCAGTATTTAGACTGTTAAGTGATAGCATTTTATAGGGCATTTTTCTAAAAATCGCGTCGGCGGCGCAAAGCGCCGCCTCCGCTTTTGTTTTTTTGTCTCCGTATCTGTTACCTTATCTGTCCTATCGGGGAACCCGCCCATTTTCATGGGCGGGATATGGATTGGGATACTCTGCGGAGGATTAGACAACAAAGCCGGGCGCGAGCGCAGCCGCATACCTTGCAAGGTTAAGGTCGGCGCTGCCATCAGTGTTCACACTGCAGAAACTGCTATAGTCGCTGTCATAAGCAGAGCGGAGCCACCACCACGCCGTAGAGCCGGTAGCGTTGTGTCTATACATGACCTTGCTGTTGCCGAAAGAGTAATAGGCGTACTGCTTCTGGTAGTTCTGCTCATACTGGTTAGCATAACTACGAGCGCCCTGTACCTCGAACTCCGCCAGCAGGAACAGGTAATCGGTGAATGCCTTAACATTCGCAGCCACATTGGAGCCGTTGCCAACGGCATCTGCGTACTTGGTAACGCCCTTCATAACCGCTCTCAGGTCAGCGGGAAGCGCAGCCATCAGCGTATTCGCAACAGGGTTTGTAGCACAAGTGGCACTTGCGTTATAACCAACTCTGGATGTAGTTACAGTAGAACCGTAGCCAGAAGGAGGCACATCGGTACTACCCAAAACATCGTAACGCAGGTCACAACCAGCCCAGCCACCATAGTTATAGTTGCCCCAATGGTTCATATTGAAATACTTTGTACCATTGGTAT
>DXUR01000003.1:16276-30561 GCA_019417795.1 Clostridiales bacterium
ACCACATTCCCGCTGACAGAAACCTTAGCAACACTGGCGTCGCTGGTTTGTGCGGAAATTGCACCGTCACCGGCACGGGTAACGGTGACTGTCTTGCTTTTGGCCGAACTATTCAGAACTACGCTCGTCGCACTCAGACTCAAAGAGCCTGCTGCCTTACTGATAGCCCAGCTTACCGTCTTAGCAGATGTGCTGCCGTCAGACCAGCAATAATCGTCCTTGGGAGTGAAGGCGGCGTTGTAGCTTCCGGCATTGATGCCGCTTGTAACTCCACCCAATGTCATTTTGGAGCTATCATAGTTGCTCCATGACGGGCTTTGAGTATTGCCCGTATATGTCAGGCTACCTCTCTGACTGGGAACCGTAGAGATTGCAAGTCGATTAGGTACACCGGTGACACGATTGGCAGTGCTCGTGTTTACTGCTCCGTCTGTAGAAGTCGGGAAGAACGACACATAATAGGTCACTCCGTTTTGCAGGCCGGTAACAGTCAGCGGGCTACTGGCATACTGATTGCGAGTCGTTACCGCCAGCCGATATGCAGCATCCGCGTCGTCGGGATCAGTAGCATAACCGCCCGCCTTAACTACTACAGTAGTCTTCGCCCAGGTCGCCAGCGTTACGCCGTCGTTCACCATGGTAGCCGAAGGATCAGTCCATTTCAGCGCCAGCTTGCCGTTACCAGCAGCAACAGCACTCATGCTGGACACATTGCCAACTGCCACGGGAGTGGGTGTCTTGTTGAACTCGTCGTCTGCGCTGTCCGTATAGGAACCTTGCGTAGTGTAGGGGAAGAACTTATAGTAGTAGGTTACGCCGTCTGTCAGGCCGGAATCGCAGAAATATTTATTTTGATACGCATTGCGAGTCTTGCTATCCAAGACTACCGTACCATCACGACGGCTTACGGGGGCACTACCTGCTTTACGCACCAGCAGAGTACCGCCCCATGCTGCCAGTGTGGAGCCGGCCACAACCAGATCGTCAGGGTCAGTCCACTTCACATAAACCTTGCCGGCAGCGGCCAAGGTCTGAATATCTGTCACAGCGGCCAGGGTCAGACCGCCTGTTCCGCCTCCACCACCAGAGGGGAAATTGCCAAGAATAGGCATATTGAATCCTCCTTTTCTTTTATCCCAGGAGAGTGATTACCACAGGGATATCAATATCGGGCATTTCACCGTCTGCTGAGATAATGAGCTTTCCATCAGACTGCCCGGTTACGCAGAGTTTGGCATCTCGTGCCATCTCACGTTGCTCAAAAGTTGCGCTATGAGCGACCGAGATATTACCGTTTTGCGCAGCACCAAGATCAGTGACGGCCAGTTCTTGCGTAAACGGAGCATCTACCCCTACCCATGAGCTGGCGATCAGCGTACATTCAATACTCACGCTCTTGCCGCCTTTCTCCGCCAAAATCTCATCGACCTTAATGAAGTTGGAGTTAGATGCACCGTTGATTGCTTCACGCCAGTCCTTAAATTTTGTCGAAGAATCGTCTTCCAGGATAAGCCCATAGTTCGTCGTTGTTTTGCTCACAGCTCATCCCTCCTTAACCGAACAGAATAACCGTGATCGGGATATCACACGTAGGTTTGTCTCCACCAATGGCGACAGTAAAGGAACCGTCCTGCTGCCCACAAACATAAAGGCTGGCGGTTTCTGCCGCCTCTCTTTCCTCCATGGACACACTCTGAGACAAGCCCACGATGCCGTTTTGATCTGCCGTCAGTCCAGAAATCTCAATATTTTGTTTATTGTCTGACCAAGACGCAACAGACAGCACCTTGTCAACCGACGTACTTCCACCACCGGAATATTTGACCCATGAGCTGTTGTTATATCTCCAAAGAGCGCCAGATCCCTTCACGAAGTAGAACTTCTCGAACGGTGAGGTCAGCGCAAGACGTTGTGACTCTGTGTCCAGGACGATAATATCCGTCAACTGAACACGTGTTCCGTCAGAATCGTAAAAGATGTCACCTGAATCAGTTACGATAAGGAATTGCTTGTCCTTGATCGGAACCGTAGATGTATTCCGCGCTTTACTGGCAACCGTCTGGTTTACGTTGAATAGGGACAATTTGTACACCTCCTTTAATTGAAAAGGAGGGGCGGCAACTAAGCCGCTCCCTCCTCGGTCAGTTTACCGGATTCCCTGATCAGAACGTACCGACAGTCAGAGCTGCAACAACAGCGTCCAGGTTAGCCTTGTCGCCCTCGGCGATCTTGTCCAGCTCGGTCTTGTTGGCGTGCTCGTGAGCCTTTGCAGCCGCAGCATCCCACTTAGCCTTGTCGCCCTCAACGATCTTATCCAGTTCGGTCTTGTTGGCGTGGCTGTGCTTCTTGGCAACAGCGTCCTTCAGATCCTCGTTGGTCTGATCGTAGGTGTCGAGCAGAGCCTTGTTAGCGTGGGTGTGGGTATCCTTCTCCAGAGCAGCGATGCGGCCAATAGCAGCAGTCAGGTCAGCAGCCTTGGCATAGTCACCGATGTTCAGAGCGGCGATAGCGCCGTCAGTATACTCCTTGATGTAGGCAACCACAGTGTCGCTGACAGCCCCCTCGGGCAGAGTGCCAACCAGGTTCTTCAGGGCGGTGATAGCCTGATTCATTGCAGAGGCGTCATCGGGGTGAGACTGAATCCAAGCGGCGATCTCGGCCAGAGTATTCAGAGACTCCTTGGCGCTCTCGGGGATCAGCTGGGCAGCCAGTTCCTCATTGGCAATGGTACGGGCAGACTTACCGGCATCAGCACCAATCAGAGTGGTCAGCTTGCCATTGGCGGTGTCCAGATCGGTCTGTTCGGCCTTGCCGTTGATCTTGGCCTTCAGGGTAGCCTCCAGCTCGGTCTCGCTCACCTCGTCCTTCTTTGCCAGAGCGCCCAGACCATCAACAATGCCGGCAACCTCTGCGACCTTCGCATCGGTGTAGTCCTTCACAGCCTTGCTGGTAGGCACAGTGCTGTCATCAGCGTTCTTGCCGATAGCGGTAGCATAACCCTTGATCACAACAACCCAAGCGGAGCCATTGTAGACCTCGCCAACACCGGTATCGGTATTGACATAGATCACGCCCTCGGCAGGAGTGGCAGGCTTACCCTCAGCGCTGGTATAGAGACGGACGCCCTCACCGTACTTCTTGTCACCGAAATACAGCTCGCGGGTGTCGTCAGTCAGGTAGAAGCTACCAGCATCACGAACGGCAGGCAGGTTGGCCTTGTTACCATGGTACACGAGTTTGTAGTTTGCAGTCATAGCATTTCATCCTTTCTTCTCACGTATTGTGGATTGGTATATTTGTAAAGAAAACATCTCTGCATCCAGATTGTTGCCCGTTTGCATGAAATTGATTTTCTTTGCAGCTTTTGCGACTGGCACGAAATCAGAATACTCCTACCATATCGCGTACTACTTCCTCAGTAGTAGCAATAGATCCTTCTGTAATATCAGCAGCAGTACCGCCAACGGGGACGCCATAGGTTTTAATCTGACCAGCACTGATCCATGTCAGTTTGCTTTCCGCGCCATTGTTCATTACATAAAACAGGTCATCAGCCAATGTTTCACGCTCAATATCATCGGGTGTAAGTTTCCACGTACCTTCGATATTGTAAACACCGGTCTCCAAAGCACTGATTACAGTTCCGGTTCCTGCAATGTTTGTTACAGGGCGGTTTTTCAACTGGTCATAGTCAGAAACACCGCCAGAAGAACCGCCGCCTCCGCCCTGATTAGTCAAGGCAGAAATCCAGCTCAAATCAGCCATAATTGTGCCTCCTCTCAGAACATATAGTAAATATTGACATTAACCGCCTCAGAAAATTCCAGAGACGTAATGTTAATCTGATCCATGCCCAGCTCAAAAATACCAGTGATCAGTGGGATTTCCTTCCCGTTGATTTTCACTTTCGTTCCTTCTGGGCAAATCATACTGAGCTTCCGCAGCGACATTTGACCGAAGTTCAAAATGCTATTGGGATTATCCGCACGCTCATTCTGTTTGAAGATATCCAGCATATTGACATTCGGCGTCACAGTCCCGCTGAAACAACCCAAATGTGCCTGTGACATTTTTCTTACTCCTTTCCTAAGCAAGTACAACAAAGTCCAACTCTTCCAGAGTCATATCGTCGATCTCTGCCAAGGTTTTATCGTCCAGATCTAACAACAGGCGGTAGCGCTTCATGCCCGCATTCAGTGTCATTAGGATCTCTGCATCATTTGACACAGCAAACAAGCTGATCGTCTCGACAACCAGTTCGTAGAACATTTCGATAGCATTACCAATTTGCAGTTTCTTTTCTGCAATGGTTTCTGGTTCGGAAGTCTCAATACCGATTGCATTGCTACCGTCCCCCAGAGAATAGTGGAACTCTGTTTCTCCAATGCTTGCCGCAATCGCAAATGCGGCCTCCATTCCTGTTGTATAGCGATAAAGCAACTCCGGGCTTGTCTGGTCAATACCGATCGCACTACTGCCTGACTCAAAATCGTGTTTCCGAAATGCAAGATCATTTGCACCAAAAACAGTCTGATTTTGAATAGTGTCAAAGACTTGCTTTTGTTCCGCAAGACTTTTTGCTACAATCGCCATTGCACTCTGCGCATCGCCAAGGGAACTCTTAGCATAAGCAATCGGCTGGCTAACTTTGATACCGATTTGACTTTCCAAGGCAAAGAAACTCTGGGCAAACAGCGTGAAAGCTGGGATATCCAGCCTCATCGCTGCCTGCTCCAGTTCGTTTCGATACTTGGTAGTAAGTGCGGCGTTCGCTTCCAGGCAAACTTGATCGTCGATTTTCTCACTGACCGTAGCCAGCATCTCGTCGATCTCCGACAACAGAGCAGATTGGTTCGCTACCGCAATTTTCTTTTGCAGGCTGAAATATGACAACATCGCCCGCAAAACCACTCTGTTGACAGCTGATACGCCATCACGAAATGGGAGGGAGTAAACGATGATTGAACCTTCAGTCAGACGCTGTTTCAGGAAAATATCGTACTCCTTCATTTCCTACCGCTCCTTATGCCGTCGGGTTCACCACAGACAGGTTCAGAGAACCCAGCTTGATGGTCATGATGGTTGCAGCCTCAACACGACGACTTGCAGACAGCTCGCCGTACATCAGCAGGTTGCCACCAGTCAGAGCATCGTAAACAACAAAGTGGGTCATAGTGCCCCACTCGGAAGTGCTCTCCGCAAAATCAATCGCAGCATTGTTGGTCACGACGCCATTAACAGGGGCGCTCAAAGAAGTCAGCTCTACACGAGCATAGCCGGTGCCATCACCAGGCTCAACAACGCCACTGCCATCCAGAGCAGGCGCGGCGCTACTCAGACCCAGATAATACTTCTCAGGCACAGCCGGGGTTTTCTTGGAGCCAAACACATTGCCTGACACCAAATTCAGAAAATAGGTCGTATTCATCGTCCTCATCCTTTCTCAATGATTTTCTTTGTTGCTTAATGAGGGAAACTTTTGTTGATATTGTTCGCAATGCGAATAATACCCTGATCCGGAATCTCAATTTCCCCTGAGATATCCTGAATAGTAATCTGATAGATAAACTTACCGACCAGATCTACCGTTTCCTCTGGCAGCAACACCACACGCAGAACATTTGTTACAGTTCCGTCGCCGTCCTCACTCTTACTAACCTCCATCGGTTTGGCAATAAGCGGTGATCCGTTTTTGTTGACAAAATTGATCAACGCAAAACTGGCCGTACAAGAGGATAGATCAAACGGCTTTTTGTTTTGTGAAAAGAACGTGTGGAACACAAGTTCCTGCGTTGATCCTCCCACAAAGTCGATGGTAGGAAGTGAGTAAGGGCTGTAATCACAATTCATACCTATCACCGCCCTTTCAAATATTATTTTTCAGCGGATTTTGAAGTAGCTTCAACAATTTCCGCATTGTTCAAAACGTCGGCAACCTCTTCGAGAATGGCGATACTACCACTCAGATTTGCCAAATTCGCCTTGCCTTTTACATAGACATTGTTCAGTGCATTCAGCACGAATCCCAGTTGCTGCATAACTTGATCCTTCATATAGTCCTCCTTACAAAGACTTGATTTTTTCTTCCAGTTCGGAGATGCGACGGTAAAGCGTTTGAATCATGTAGGTATTCAAAGAGATAAACTCCCCATACCGCAGACGATAGAAAACGTCATCAATACCGTCTTTGGGATTGACTTCTTGGACAGGAGTAATTGTCAGGCCGGCAAAGTCATTCGTCGTCAAACCACTTTCCAACAATGCACGCTCAACGTCCTGCGCGATAAATCCAGTATGAAGTCTCTTAGACTTTCCAGCTTTTAGCTGATACTGAGTAGGTTTCAGCTTCATAAAGAAATTCTCGTACTTGTCCATTCTGTACTCGATCGCTTGCTTCAATCTCCTATCAGATCCGACCGAGATCTCTTCATCAGCAAACAAACCATTGTTTGTAATGGTAAAACCATGATCCGGTGCCTGCATACGCACACCTTTGTTGGTCGCAATAAAGTAGTATTCATCATCGCTTCCGTACATTTTAGCGCCGTAAGTAAAACTCACGCCGTCGCTGCCCCTCGCGCAACAGAATCCACCATAATCACTGCCAAGAGTGATCAAATCGGCGTCAATCTGACCTGCACGAATATAGCTTGCATTGATATACAGCTTGCGCGTCGAAGAATCACTAAAAACGCCAAACTTTGTACCGCCATTTGTCAAAACATTAAAAACGTTTCGCTCATTGACGGTCGCATCGCTTCCGTCCATACCATCCTGGCCGTCTTTACCATTCTGGCCGTCTTCACCGCGAATCTTAATCGCCGAAGTCCAGGTCACTCCGCCATCGTAGGTATAAGAAGCATAGAGATCTCCGTCATTGATAGACTTGTGCCAACTGGTACTTCCCCTGGACGGATACGAGTTGTATGACCCGGTAGGAGGTGAGGCGGCAATACTGCAATACAACACCAAGCACGGGCTGTTGCCGCTGCCCCAAGTAATGCTACCGTCCGCCATATTGATGCTGCCCTTCATAGTGACATTGCCGGACGGATCGACATAGAACGCGCCGTTGTTTACATCAATACCGCAGCCTTTCAGCCATCCACCAGATTGTGGATCGGCGGTCAGATTTCCGCTCAGTCTTGAGGCAGAGAGCGTACCGCTAAACTCGCCATCTCTTGCGTGCAGTGTGCCGTCTCGCTTTACCCAGAATTTTGCATTCTCAGGTTTTGTAGCACCCGCCCAAATCGCATACAGCGAATTGGTATCCTTGGAAGAGTTGAGGGCAACAAAAGTAGAGTTTGATCCACAATGAAGCTCATTCTCGGCCAGTTCCCACCCGCCAATCGAACCGGAGTCGGCCTTGATTCTTCCTCTGAAATAGGCGCTGCCGTCTCGAAGATCCAGATAGAAGTTTGCGTTCTCAGGCATACCGTCCGCATCGAACTTGATATCGCCCCAATCGTCAATAAACTCCGGGGTCACGGTTGTACCATTAGTATTGAACAGGAGCTTATTGCCGGCCACGATACCATACTTCGGATCGAAGATCATCAGGCCACCGTCGTCATGCTGCATAATGTACGAGGCGTTATACAACCACGCTCCGGTGGCGTCCACCTTAAATTGCATTACGCCGTTATCGTTGGCGTTCTCCAAGACGAGGTTGTTACCAATAATGAGACTACCCGCAAGCAGTTCTGTATTGATACCCCATGTCTCTCCAATCAGGATATCGTTACCCTTATCATCTTTGAGACCTGTTTTCGCATCGGAGTAAAACCGACCGATACCCAGTTTAGCAGTCTTCCAACCATCGTCAGTCATGGCAATCATGTTGTCCACGATACGCAGTTGATACTTACTGTCACCGCCCACTTGGATACCCGCACCATTGATCACAACGCTCTGATTACTTGCGCCAATAATGGTGTTTACTGCCGCATTCAAGGCGTTCTCCATAAACTGCGAAACCTGAGTAGTCTTATTCGCAGTTCTGTTGTAGAGGTATTTGCTGGTATCAAAACTGCGGCTGGACGCACTGACCTTATTGACCTCACTCAACCAATTCGCAACTACGTCACGTTTTTGGAAACGATTAGAAAAGGTCAATGTCAACTTCTCGGGGTTCTCAAAGTCCAGAGCTACCCCGATCAGCTTCGGCTCGATCACACCACCATCACCGACGTTCAGATAAATGCTCTTGCCGAACTCCAATTTATTCTTAAACGGCTCAAATTCTTTCTGGAACAAGAAATTAGCCGTATCAATGGAAAACTCGTAAACAGGCCATGCCCATTCATCCAAAAGCTCTTCGCCAAATGCGTACAGCTCTTGCGCCACAGAATATTTTTGATACTCGTTCACATTTACTGTGAAAAACAGCTTGGATGTGCCCGCCTCAAAAGAAATCTGGGTGCCTTTGTTCTCCGTTACCCCATCCTGAGAAACAGGAGAAATATCACTGCTGAACTGAGAAAGTATGCCGGATGCAGTAACAAGTCCGCTCGGGAAGCTATGCTCATCAAACGTCGTAGATCCCATGTACACCGTCAGTACATATTCGTTTGTACTTGGGTTAACCTCCAAAGTACCACGCACAATGTCTGCCGTCAGCTTTGCGCTGGCAATTTTCAAAACGCCGCCCGCAATAGCATACATACTTTTACCGTTAAGACTTGCCTGTGCAATATCAGCCCCGGTCAATGTAACCTCCCCCTGCAATGTGGAGATGGCACCAGAAGCCGATGTATCTACATCGGTCGCAACGAAAGTTTCTTCTGCCGCTTCGCCCTCAATCAAATAGTGGTTGAGGATTTTTTGTTCGGCTTTTGTGAAATACTTGGAAATAGACAGCTGCTCTACAACACCCTGAATATCAGTGGTATACCGATCAATCTCTGCCTGCAAATTCGCAATCACTGTTTCTTGCGCCTCAATCTCAGAGTTCTTTGCAGAGATTTTCTCATTGATCTCTGTCAGCTGTTGCTGTTGACTTGTCTTTCCAGCGGCAGTGGATTCCAGAGCCATTGTCTGGATAATTACGCTTTGTTGCGTAGTCAGGACTTCCAAATCGCCTTTCAACGAAGCGAGTGTCACTTCCTCCGCCAGCCTTTGGGCGGTTCTGGATGCCCGTGCTGCTACCAGATTGGTGTAGTGAGTTTGGTTGCTTTTAATTGCAGCATTCCAGCTCTTGACACGCTCGGCCAAAGTAACTGTGCTGCCCTCGGCGATCACATCAAAATCGCCGTTGGAAATGAAATACGACAGGTTTACCATGTAGTCTGTGCCGATCGGGTTTACACCCCGAATACTCAGGTCGCCCGATCCGTACAGATGGAGCTTTGTCACCATATCATCGGTAAGCTCTTCCAGATCAACCGCATCCACCAAATTCTGATAACTCAGATAGATAGGCACGGTTCCACGGCTTTTCCCCGCGTCGTAAGCACTAATCGTCCTGGCGTACACGTCAAACACAATCGTGCAGTTATACTTCTCCATGGCGCTGCCATAGCAAAAACTCAAGGCGTCGCTATCGTACTCGTCAAAGGTGCGATAACATCCAATCAGCTTGGGGTCAACATAACCAATACTCCATGTCGTATCCAATTCCAGGATACGGCCCAGAATAGTATCCTCCGGCTGAACAGGATTCCAGAAGTTATACGTTCCTTCTTCCAAATAGAGCTTCTTTTTCTCAAAAAGCTGCTCAATGGAGTATCCGGTAATATGCTTTACCTCAGATACACCGTCACCTGATGTAGTCGGCCTCTGAAGAATGTAGATACCAAGCTGTTCGGTAAACAGCATTTTGTAGCTGGTCAGCAAACGATAAACCGGATTGATTTTCCCATCGGAATGCCGAGGGACATCGAACTCAACGCGGCTTACATCCGCATAGTTCAGTTCAAAATTAAGGTTGTTGACCCAAGGGATAACCCCAAGCTCTTTACCAGCCAGAGTCTGCAACCGCAAAGCGGGCTGCTTAATCTGGCTGGCTTCCAATTTAGAATAATCCAGATACACCTCTGGCCTCCTTTCTTATGCTCCGACGTTATAAAGGTATCGACCGCTGATCGTTGCGCTCCCAGTTCCAGTGAATACCAATTCATTGTCTCCGGGTTCCAACTCCAAAAACACAAAATTGAAGTGTTCATAAAGATCGTAGCCAGACACATCCTCTGTAACTACCTGGTTCTCATTGTCAACACGGATAGACAAACTGCCTCCCGGCAAATTATCAAACCGCATTTCTGCTCCGGTCGTCTTGTTCTTTACTGCAAAACTGGTACAGCCGGCAGCAAGAGCGACCAACATTTCCGGGCGCAACTTTTCCATGCAGGTACTGTCATTGTAAAACCGCACCGCTGTTTCCCCGCTGATTTGATAGGTCTTCGCAAATGGATAGCTGTATCCATATGGGCAGTCGCAGATGATTTTAGCTTCAAACGCCATAGGTACCCAACTGAGATGAATAGGCGTCAGTTCCTGAACGAGACACCGGAATTGAATATGCTCCATATCCGGTTGATCAATACTGAGCCATTGGTACTCCTGATACCCTGTCAGCCATTTTGAAACCGCCTGCATTTCATAGCGATCCAACTTATGATCTGCTCCGAAAATCAACGTGAAGCTCAACGGGGTATCGTTATATCGCACACCATAGTGGATCGGCGCAACACGATTTGCCAGCCGCGTCTCCACCAGATTTGCTTTATTGCCAAAACTATTGGCACTATGTTTATTGCTGGACATATCCGCAATGTACATACCGAACATGGAAGCGGGCATACCAGCATAGGTAAATTCATAGCTTTTGAACATTGTCTTCCCTTCCTTGCTATATGAAAGGGACGCCCAATTTCGGGCGTCCCAATCTTATCTCCCGATTCCAATGAGCCGTCCAATCTGATTGACCATATCGCGTGTAACCTTGATATGCTTCTCAACCGTAGACTGGTCGGCACCATGAATGATCGTATCACCAATCTGCACCTCAATGGGCCTGCTGTTATTGGTGATATTATTTACCGTCTTACTGCCGCCTACCTGCTTCATCACATCAGACAAAGTAGACTTGCCAGCATAATCCGGCAGATCACTCATTGCGTCAGAGAGCATATTGATACGATCCATCTGTGTGGTCAGATTGTCCACCATCTGTTCGCTCAATACCCACTCCTTGGTTTTCAGCAGAGAGAGTTGTTCGTTGGACTTGATATCTCCTCCGCCGACAATGCCACCCTCATGATAGGTGTACTTTCTGTACTTATCGTACAGCAGTTGCCCACCCACGCGATCTACGTACCAAACACCGTCGCTGCCGCGCACCGCAGTAATGCCATACTGTGCCAGCTGTGAGCCAAGCTCAAGATTGCGCCGGTTCAGATAGAGCTTGCCGGCAGCATCTTCATAAGCGTGCTGCTTGCTGTTTGCATACATCTCTTTGATGATCGCGTGGATCATGTCTTCGTCGCTGGAACTATTGTCGTAGGTAGCATTCCCAACTTGGAAATTTGTTCCGCTGGACTGCGCGGCCTTGATATCTCCTCCGATACTTCCCAGAGCAGACACGTAACTTCCATACCGTTGTGCAGCAGCCAAGCAGTTATCCCAAGCATTCGCAATATCACTGTTCAGCACATCGCCATACTGCGTGTTCCAACTGATCAGCTCGCTATACAGCGTATCCCAGTGAGACTCGATATAAGAGATTGCCATATCATAGAGCTTCTGATGAGAAGAGATACTGTCTTCCAGAATCTTAATTTCCTTATCCTTCTCATCATGATAAGACTCTTCCATCTTATCCAGAGCATCCTCCTGAGCCTCCAGTGTTCTGTCCGCCTGTTCGTCGGCCAAATCAGACTGAAGTTTACTCAGCTCTTCGAGCAACGCAGCTTTTTCAGCCTGAGCTTCGCGGCTGTCATCCAGAGAAAGCATATCAATACGGGCTTGCAGTTTCGCAATCTCACGCATTTTAGATGCCATGGTCTTCTGGTGATCTGCCTCGTCTTTGCTGGCCTCCAATGACTGCTTCTTCAGGTCGATAATTTCAGAGTACGCATCCTTCATGTCCTCCAATCCGTCGATCTGATCTTGGATACGCTGTTTCAGCATATCCATTACATAATCGAGGATGTCGTTCAATCCGTTCTGCATCTCCTCTAACTCGTCCGTCACGCCACCCACGGTTTTACCAATGCTCTGTACGGCGCTGTCCGCCATAGCCCGAATTGCATTGATATTCCGCAACGCCGCTTGGTACTGATCTTCGTCCAGTCCAGCCAAAGCCAGATTTGCATAGACCAATCCCCAAGTTGCGTTAGTAGCCTGTTCGGTTGCATACAGCAAATTATTCAGAGTTGCGATATCGCCCTCAGACTTTGCCATACGAAGTGCTTCTACATAGGCCAAAGAACTCTCAATCGCCATCTGCTGCGTCCGTGCGGCGATGACCGCTTGGATGCGCTCTTCGTTGATGACAAGCTGCCCATTCTCATCAATCAGGTACGCTACATACTTCTGCCCAAGCCCGATAATACTTTGCAAAGTATCTACGGTAATGAACCCGCTCTGGGCATACTCGTCCGCCGCATCGTGGAGTGTGTCGTAAACATTTTGGATAGTATCAACCGCGTCGGAAGCCTCTTCAACGATACCATCCAGAAGCTCCATAATCTGCTTACGAGCTTCCTTGATATCCTGTCCAAGTTCTTCCCAACTTTCCGAACCGTCACGATTTTCCTCGTTCAAGTCCGTCAGAGAATTGATAAGATCCTCAGTTTCCTTCCTCAAACCATTTGTGGCTTCCTGCAGAGTGTCGTACCCACCCTTACTATCGGCCACCAGTTCATTCAGGTGCTCCATGTTTGCGATCCAGAGTTCATTGGTGTCAGCGTTATACTGTACCTCGAACCCCAGATCTCGCAGTGCTTTAACGCCGGAAGAGATCGTGCTTTCCCTTTGGTCATTCAGATTTTGCAGCGCCTCTTGCTCACGCTGATAGGCACTGATCAACTGACGCTCCAAAAGGATTTTCTCTCTCAAATCGTCAGAGTTGTCAATTTTGGTTTCAAGCTCCGCTCTGGCCTCTTGTGCCTTGCGTAGCCGTTCAACTGCCTCTCGATAGTCGTCGATGGTAGCGACATACTCTTCGACATCTTTCTTAGAGCTGCTACCTGACTTCGTATCGCTCTTGAAACTCTTCAAAGGCGCATTTTTCAACGCCTGCAAAACCGCGATTTGTCCATCAATCTGGCTGATCGCGTCTTGGTACTTGGAAACATCCAGTTCAATCTGGGAAATAAAATCCTCCAGATTGCTTTCCTTGGCGGTGTAGGAATATTCTGTTCCCTTAAAGCTACCGCTTGTCAGGTTCAGCTTAATGCCACTACCGCCAGTACCACCGCCAGACCCACCTTGTACGTCAGCCGATCCAGCTACTGTACCGCTTGCAACACCAGCAATAGCCTTAGCCGTCTGGTGTGCCTGCCTTGCGACAGAAGCAAGATCCGTCTTTACGCTGGTCAAGTTGGTGTACATCGTCTGCGCCAGATCATAGGCAGCTTGATTAAAGTTACCATTTACATCCGTGCAAACCTCAGCCGCTACCCGGTTAAACTCTTCCGCGTTCTGAGCCATAGCAGCAGCCGCCAGCTTAAACGCAGTCGCTTCATCAACGCCAGCATCAATCAGAGCCTGAGCAACGGCGTTACCGGCATTGATCCGATACTCCGCCAGCTCTTTTGAGATGTCTCCCTCACCCTCAGCAACCGCTTTGGCAAGGTCAAGCTGTGTCTGAGCTGCTTCCATCTTAGCCTGCAAGACTGCCTTTTCAGCTTCCAGCTGGGCGATTTGCCCATCAATCTGAGCATCCAATTCAGCCTTTTTGCCTTGAATGAAAGAGTTTACTACGCCCTCGTTAAGGATAATCTGACCATCAGCCGCTACTTGGGCATTGTTCATGATCTCAGGATAGACCTTGGCAAACTCCAAAGCCTTATCCAACGACATGGTAAACCCGTTGGCTACCTCAGCCTGCAAATCTGCAAGCGTCTGGAAGGAATCAGAGATGGTATCAATGGTAGTTGCGACATTCGAGAAGTTTTGCAAGGCAGAAGTATATGCGTCCAGATCGCCGGTGATTGAACCGTACAAACTGCTGTAGATCGCCAACTTGCCCTGGTTTTCAGCAATCGCCTCGTTGTTTTTCTTGATTTCCTCTGTGGCGTTGCCGATCATGCCCGACCACAGACCACCATCATTGCCAAGGT
>DXUR01000003.1:30661-41168 GCA_019417795.1 Clostridiales bacterium
GCCAAAGCATCATACGAAGACTGCAACCCCGAAATAACATCGGTCAGTTTTTCCAGCTGTGCGATATATACAGAAGTGCCACCGTTGTTTGTGGCCTGTTGCATTGCTCCACTGAACTCCGGGAAGATATCGTTGGCAAGCTCCAAAAGGATCTTCTTATATGCCTCAGAATACTCCGTGCTATCCTTGATCCCCTGGATATATCCGTCGAAAGCATCCTGAGTATTGATATCAGTAGTTTTCAGCGTCTCTCCAAGGTCAATGACCGCCTCATTTTTGAGGAAGTTCTCTTGAGCGGAGTTATAATCGTCTACGAGTCCCTGATAAAACTCAATCTGCTGCTGAACGTTGTTGAGGACATCTTGGGATGAGTCTCCAAGCCAGCTATCAGCCATGCTTTGCCAGCTATCGTCACTCAAAAGTACGTGCTGGAGTTCTTTATACATTGCCAGGACTTCTTCTGCGTTCTTTCCTGCCAGTGCATAGCTAATACTGATTTGCCCGTTGACATTTTCCCACGCATCATTAACATAACCGATCTTTCGCAAAATCTGGTCAATGCCACCTGCGTCAGTAACAACGCCAAGGAAATTCGTTCCAGAACCTTCGGCGTTGATACCTTGGTTATATCGTGACATTGCGTCACGGTACTTGGTATCCAAAGTATCTCTGGCGTCATACGCTGCTTGCAGTTTAATGTTGTCGAGCTTCTTGATCTCGTCATCCAGCTTGCCATTAACCAGATCAAGATTATCAGCCTGCGCCCCAACCAGATCCGTAATATCTTTCTGGATACGCTTCGCCGTCTCTCTGGCAGAAGAGTCGAAGTCGCCGGCAGTTGCCAGCTCTTTATACTCTGCAATCAGATCGGCAAGCGAATTACGCTGATCATTAGCCGCCTCCGCAGCCTCAGTCATAGACTGACGAGCTTCTTCTGCCCGTTGCTTTACGCTTTGCCATACCTGAGCCAAAGCCATGACAGCAGTAACTGCCAGGGTAATCCATGTCATGGGGTTAGTCGCCATCGCCGCAAATGCAGCCTTGGCGTTAGCCCCAACAACCTTCCAAGAAAATGCCTGCTTCTCATTCGCTGCGGTCTGTTGCAGAGCAGCAACGATTGCTTCCTTCTGAGCAGCCGTCAGTTTCTTGGAGTTTAGGATCTCGGTCATCATTGCGGCGGTAATCTGCTCGGTCGTCCGCTTCTCGGTAGCTTTCGCCATATTCTTGGCAAGCGTAGCAGCAGTCGTTTTATCCGTAGCAGCCCTTTCCGCCAACTCTTGGATCGTATATCTCTGTGCAGAAGCAATCAGACTGGTCATTGTCATGACCTGCTTCTTCTGCTCCGCAGTCAGTCCAAGTGCGCTCATTGCTGCCGCACGCTGAGACTTATCAAGTCCCATCAGCTTAGTAGCATAATACTGTACACTTGTGGCGCTACCGTCCATAACCACGCCAGACGCTCTGATAGCCTCTGTCACCGGAAGGACAGTGCTCTGGAGCATATTCATTTCGGCACGGAATTTATAAATCAACGCAATCGCACCAACAAGACCGATTGTACCAAACAATCCCAGCTTCTCCGTCAGCTGGTCAATCCCGTTGGAAACAAGGTTCAAAGCATCAACAACGAGCTTCATATCGTCGGTCTGGAACAGGTTCTGAGCCACACCAACCCATGTTTCTTTCAGTGCATTCAACTTATAATCCAACGATTGCGTAATCTTGTCCATCTCGCGTCCTGCGCTGCCAGCGCTCTCTTCCATCTTTACGATGGCACTACGCGCCTGATCAAAGTTGGACAAAATCGCGGCACCAATCTGAGCCTGCCGTTTACCGAACAGAGCATCCAAAAGGTTAGCTCTATTCTTATCGGTCAGCTCATCCCAGATATCCGCAATATCGGACAGAATGTCATAGGTAGAACGATAAGTCTCGGGATCGTCCGCCTCAAACAAACTGATACCCCGGTTATTATTGCTTGCGACCTTAGTGAGATCGGCAATCGTACCGGTCAATTCGGACACGTCTGCGGAGTATTCCTCCGTCTCCTCATCATAGCCACGGATACGCATTGACAAGGTTTTCAGACCGTTACCAACCGTCGCCGCGTCTCTTGTGATTTCGATAGCGGCGGTCGCCAGAGCCACCGTTTCCTCAAATGTATTGTTTGCAGCAGCCATAGCAGCAGAGCTACGGGTCATAGCCTCCACAATATCACCGTTGGACACGGCGAACTTATTACCCACTTCGTTGACCTTGGAGATAATACCATCCAAAGAGTCTTCAACATCGAGGTCGTAAGCCTTGATGATACTTACCAAGCCGTTTGTCGCCTGGGTAATATCCATGTCGGGAGAAATAGCTTCAAAGATAGCAGAGTTTTCTGCCAGCTTTGCGGCATCTTGCATAGCATAGCCCAGTCGTGCCCATTCCGCCGTCTGAGAAATAACTTCCTCAGTGGTTACGCCCAGCGCTTTGGCTGTGCCATTGGCACTATGATAGAAACGGTCATACTCCTCTCTGGTCGCGGTCGTGACTTTTTGCAGGTCAATCATGGCCGTATCCAGATCAACGATTGTAGTAAGTGCAGATCTCAGCAGCCGGAACGCACGAAAGAGAAGCGTAGTAGCAGATACCCACTGGAGTACCTTACCTACGTTGTTCTTCAAAATGTCGCCCAAAGACTGCATATTCTTTCCAGCAGCTTTGACCTCAGATTTGAACGTGCTAAATTGCGCCGTCCATTTTCTCAGATCCATCTGATTGTCAACGCGCTTGAGGTTTTCACGCAGCTGTTGGAACTGCGCATTAAGACCAGGATCTTGTTTCAATGCACTCCATGTTCTTCCAACCGTTTCCAAATCAGCTTTTGCTTTCTCCAAGTTTTGAGTAAACTTGAAGTCGTTGACATCACCACGCTGGACGCGGAGAAGTTCAGACATTTCCTTACTGCAAGCACCAATCAGAGATTGCAGCCGCTCATATGTCGCAACCTTCTCCCTATCCCCCATATCAGCGCCATACTGTGCCGCTGTCTCCCGGAGCAGTCTCATATTCTGCACGAGATTTTCTGTGGGGGCCACCACCTGGCTAAACTTCGTTTGCAAATCAGCAATGGTAGACGGGATACTCTGCATTGCGACATCGTAATCTCGCGCTTTGTCAGCCAGCTCCATCTGGGTATAAACCAGTTGGGTACCATTCAAAAGACGGCTCTGTTCAAGAGCCGTCGCCTGCTTCGCATATTGAATAATATCAGCATAGAGAACCAGCTGTGCCTCCAGAGCCGCCCGCTGATTATTCAGCACAGACAGTTGACCTTGCAAAGCCAGCAACTTGTTTTTGTCGTCGCTGGTATTCAGCTTTATCATAGAAGACTGAACAGAGGTAATCTGCTTGTCCAGAGAGATCAACTGAGTATAGATTTTGTTCGCACCACGCAGCCGCTCCTGGAAGACAGCCACATCATTGTTCAGCTGGTCAAAACTGTTGAGGAAAGCTACCAACTGATCTTTGGTGCCGACGCCTTGCAAAGTTTTCTTCAATCCGTCGATCTTACTCTTGAACGTGTCGGTCAGTGTTCCGGCAGATTCCAGTCGTTTCTCCAAGGCTTCCAGCCCGGAAAGCTGATCTGCCTTGATAGAACCGATGTCCTTTGTTCTCAGCTTGGTTGCTACATACTCGGCGTTCTGGTACTCTTTGACCAAACGCTGCAAGCCGGAAATCTGAGCTTCCAGATTAGAGCGTTGAACATTATCCAGCCGCCCTTCGGCGGCAATCATGGTCTCAATCCGGGCATTGACTGCGGCGTAAGTATCATTCAGCGCTGTCAAATGAGCGCTATCCGTAATCGGCTTTACAGAAGTTTGACCGACATAAGCGGCTTGAATATCAGCCAAAAGAGCCTTTTGGCGATTCAAGTATGAAACCCTTGATTCATTGTCCTTCTTGGCCTGAGCCGCTACCTGCTCCTGCTCTCTGCGCTGACGCTCCAGATTTGCAGTCACATTGGTCAAATGGGTATTGATTTCGCCCGTCTCCGCATTATAGGTTTGCAGATACGTGACGGTTCTCTGCATCTGATCCGTACCCTGAATGGTCAGATTCAGCATACGTTCCTCTTCGCCGTTCACCGCTTCCCAGCGGCCAGTGATTCGGTCAATCTGGATACCCATTTGATCCAGTTGATCAGTCATGGCACGAGAGATGTCGGGGCTGACCTTCAAATTATTAAGCTCAGTCTTAATCTTGTTGACAGAGCTTTGATCCAAGCTCAAAGAAACACCAACGCTTTGGGATTTTGTTGCTCTGGCGATTTGCTGAGTAATCCGCTGAGTTTGAGACTGAATACCAGCTTCGTCCAGAGTTACACCAACCTTGATGCTGTTTTTGGAATTGATCAGCTTTGCAATGTTGGGAAGTTGCGCAGAAATACGTTGTGCGGAAGCCTCTTCATCAGCCTCCAGCTCACTGGTCAATACAATTTTCAGATCTTCGTCCACATCTCTCACCACCTTTTTCTGTTAAATTTCATTTCACATTGATCCCCTGTCGTCTCAGTCCAGCTTTCAAAGCATTTACATGAGCGCGGCTTTCTTTCAGGCGCTCAATGGTTTTTGCAGTAAAAGGACGAGGCTCCATATAGCGCCTACGGCTGGGAAAATCATAGTGATAGAATTTATAACCGTCTCCAAATTCCACCAGCTCAGGTAGATTTTTACCAGTCGTTACCTGATCGTCGTTCATACAGCCACCCGGATTCGGTTCAGTCATATTGACCACGACCATCACGCCGCCCTTTGCTGTTCCACCTCGGATTTCAATGTTGTAGGGATCTCCCAATCCGCCGTATTCTCCACGGCGACGGTACATCCGAGGGGTATAGACCTTGTACACCTCAGAGTAGATGGTGGCAGCTTCTTCATCCTGGACTTCCTCAAAGACTTCTTTTGTCATTGCGTCGTCGATTTTTGCCATAAGCTGCTTGTTTGCCTTTTCAAGCGCTTCCCGAATGTTCATGCCGCCACCTCCCACTCAATAATTTTCTTTGTTGCTTACGCCTTTCTTGAGTTCAGCAGACCTTGCAGGATTCCACCTTCACCCAGTCCTTTGGTACCTTCGGAAAGGATACCGGCATACTGCATGAGCGACTCCGTGTCGATATCCTTCACCTTATCGGCCAATCCCTCCAGCAGATCGCGGAGAGCTGTATCCGTACCATGATCGGCAAGAATACTGCTCTTTTTCCAGTCGATAGCCTGCCCGCACAGGGGAACCATCTCATTCAGCATATCCTGATATCCGGCGTTCTGGACGTGATCCAAGTCCATAGCCAGATACAGCTCATTCATAGCATCCACATCCAGAGCGGGAACACCCACTTCATCTGTCTCGTTTTTGAGCGTCATAGCCGGGATATTGGTACACATCTGGAGAATAGTAGCTCGCAGCATAGGCGAGACATACTCAGGGCGGAACTTGCCCGTCGCATCGAAACATCCAGAAACCACACGATTCAGAAAGGTGCTCTTCTCTGCGATAGTCAGAGCTGTATGGAATGACACCTCAAAAGAGCTGTCCCCCACAGTAAACGCCTGGGTGTAAGCATCTTCCTTCTTGTTCTCTTTCAGAAAGGCTTTCACCGTATTTACAGCGATTTTCTTCATTTTATTGATCCTCCACAAGATTCATTGCCGCACGGAACGTCAGTTCGTCGGCGTGTTGGCTGATCCAGCCGCGATGATTTTCTACCAGTCGGCACACCGCCGTCCGATCATCACCTGCAAACCAGTTCAGATAGGGAACAAAACCGGAGCGCTCCGGGTGATCGAACAAATCATTCTGTCCCTCATGACCGATTACGATGATTTTGCAACTGTCATGTAAACGAGTCAGAACCTTCTTCAACTCGTCAAAGTAATAGTTCTGCGCCTCGTCGATGATTACCACTTTGTTCTCAAAGTTGGTACCACGCAGAAACGTGTGCGTAGCGCACTGGATATATGCGGTTTGATACTTCTCGTTGACTGCACCATCGTAAAATGCAGTATTGCGATTTACACCAATTTTTTCCAATGCTTCATAAAATGGCTCAAAATACGGCTCGGATTTTTCCTCGATCGTGCCCTTCAAATATCCCTGCTTCTGCTCCTGAGTAGGAGAGGCAATATAGACGATGCCATTACACCGTCCGTATTGATAAAGCAAATTGGCTGTGGCCGTAGCAATCAGCGTCTTGCCGGTACCAGCTTTAGCATTGCAAAACACAATCAGCTTCTCCGTGTCCCAAATAGCATCCCGAAAAACTTTCTGGTATTCATCCAGTCTCAGTCCATAAAAAGGATGCTCCTGCAGGGTAGCGGGGACATCATAGATTTCCATGCTGGTATTTTTCTTTGCCATATCTTCTTCACTCCTATCAAAGAATGGTATCAATGTCAGTTACGATCTCGTCGGCAATACCCAACACGATCATTTCTTCACTGAACAAGAACCAATCACGGCGATAGTTCTGGTCGTAGACTTCCTCCGTGATTCTGGTGCTGGACAAGATGTACTCCTTCATGCGTTTTTCCAATTCCTTGGTAAACTCCAAGTTGTCCAACATTTTGCCGATGCTTCCGATCGCACCGGAAGATCCATCATGAATGAGACAACTGGTATGAGGAAAGACATAGCGCTTATGGCCGGCCATCAGCAGAAGTCCGCCAGCGCTGTACACTCGGCCCATACCGATCGTGTAAATCGGTGTCTTGGACAGGTGGATCATGTCGATGATGTGGAGCACCGTGTCCACGCTGCCGCCATCCGAATTGATGAAGATTTTGATGGGCTTACGCTCTTCCGGCGCAATTCCCTTATCCTCGGAGTTCCACTTCTTGATATACAAAGCGATATCAATAGTAGCGTCGCTGATATCGTCATTCCAAAGAATCTCGCGCTTTTTCAACCGGCGATAATATTCCACCATAGTGGGATCAGGCAACGTGGTGTCTAATACCCCCCCCACGTCGATAAAATCCTCGTTAAACTCCTCCATGAGCTTCTTAGTCATCTCGTTCTTTTTCATTGAAGTCATCCTCGCTTCCGATTTTGATATTGTTTACGACGTAATGCCCAATCATCACGGCGTCCGCCAAGTTGTCGTTTTCAGTAACGATCCCATAAATATCCCTTGCAGCTTGCAACGATAGGATTTTTGATGTCTTTTTGCCCGTAGGTTCGACAGATGTGATCTTTGACTTGATCTCCTTTGTCGTCCTACCTCTTGCTTTGCAGTAATTTTGCCATTGTGTGGGTGCTACCAAATTGTACAAAATATTCGTTTTTTCACACATATTCACGAGTACGCCCTGTAGTTGAGCCAGTTTTTTGAAAGATTGAACATTCTTTCTAAGCTGAATGTCCTCCAAAAACACCGCATCAATGTCGTGCGTTCGGATCACCTCACTAAGCAAAGCCTCAATGTGCAAAATTGCCTGCTCGAATGTATAGTTTTTGCTATCAAAGCCCCACGTCCCATAGTCCAGCAGTTTCTTTACCTCATAGTCATAAACCGCCCATGCGCCGTGTCTGGCTTGGTCAACGGCCAAGATTTTCACCCGTCTCACCACCTTTCTTTATGAGTCTGAAAAGGAGGGCCGAAGCCCTCCTTCCCATTACTCCTGCTGCGACTCAGCCTCGTTATCCACCTGTTCTTCGGTCTTGGTTTCCTCCGCTTCGACTACTGCTTTCTTCGCCCTGCTGTTTTCGTGCGCCAAAGCATAGATTTCCGCCAGCAGTGCTTGCACACTCGGCGTATATTCTGCCGTATTACGAAGGTCGATGCCGCGTTTCCGAAGAGCGCTATATGCCTGTTTCGCATCGTGGTTGGCCTGATACCCCATGAGCACCGTCCAAATGTAGTAGTGCTCAGGGGTGTCAGTATGAAGCCTCCAGCTCCGCTCTTTCTCACAGGAATAGCAGGTTTTGTACGAAGCGCCGCACACCTTGCAATTCCGAATCATGGTAAACCGCCTTACTCCTCAAAGAGGATGTAGCACAGCTCCGCGTCGTCGGCGCAATAATCCTTCAGAGCAGTGAAGGAGAAGGGGTGCGTACCTTCCGTGGTCAGGTTGACCGTGAAGTTGTTGTCGATCTTGGCCTTGGGGAAGACAATCTTACCGGCACGCTTGACAGACGGGTTGCACACGTCAGCAGCCAGAATGTCCACGACATACATCGCGGCCTCGGCAAAGCTCTCGGCGCTGTCCACCAGCTTGACGGCAGAATCCGTCTCGTACTCATAGAACACACCAACAGTGGTTCCGACGAAGGAAGCGGGCAGAGTGATAACCTTGCCCTCGATCTTGGCGTTACCCTCATCAACGCCGACCTCGATCATACCGCTGATGTTCTTGTCCTCGCTCATGGTGTACACGGCAGCGGGGGCAGAAGTGGGCACGTGCTTCAGCGTAGCGGTCTTGGTGCCCTTGTCGTCCGTCACGGTGAGGATAGCAAAGTCGGCACCCTTGACCTTCTTGGAGCTATCGGCCACCTGCACCTCAGATCCGAGCTGTGCGCCCATCAGGTTCAGGTTCAGCAGAGACAGCTCACCAGAGAAGTTCACACCCTTAGCGGTGTCGAAACGGGCGAGCAGAACGCCCTGAGCGTCAGTCTTGTCGGTAGACTCGCCAGTGAACTCGATCTGAGGACTCTCCACGCTCGTACCGGTGAAGTCCACCAAACCCGTTGCCAGGTTGATCTGAGTAATTCGACGTACCTTGTCGATGACAAATTGAGTTGCGTTAAACATGGTATTCATCGTCCTTTCTATGTTTTTTCGGGATCATTTCAGATCCCCCATCCAATGCAGTTCCTTTTTGTCGAGCTTCTTCATATCCACACAGCCGCTGTAAATGCCTTGCATTACGAAGTTGTAGCTCTTATGCTTCTGAACACGCTCCACGCTGTCCATAAAAACACCGATGGGCAACGTCCATACGTCATCCCACCGGTACTTAAATTCTGGGCAGTTTGTCAAAGAAGAGATAAGAGGCAACAGTAATGATTGAAAAGGCTTCTGCATTTGCAGTGCCATTTCATCCCTGTCATCCTCAATCATGATTTTTCTCGTGGCGTCGTTAAATCCCGTATCCACATTCTTTTTCAGCTTATGGATTTGACGGAGATAGTCAGTCATGAGCTTATGAATAGCTCGGTCGATCACCACTTGATCTTTATTCTTCAGTACAAGGTCTGGGAGACCTGTTTGTGTACCGAGCTTAAAGGTCGTGAAGTCCATATCCCCAAAAAGGATAGACACCTCAGATTTTTGAAGCGTCTGAAAAAGGGATATGAAAAGGTCGTATTCGTCTATCTTCTCCCAGAAGACATGAAGTTTGTCCCAGATTTCGACTTTTCGATCGGCGGGGGTCGAACAGATAGTGCGCACCAGTCCGAAATACCGCTGCTCGCCAAAATCTACGATTTCCTCCAAGGTGGGTTGCCTGATCAAGATTTTATCGTTGATCTTGTATCCCTCTCCACGAAACAATTTCAGCTGATCAATCAATGATACCAGCCTCCCTATTCATCTCGTGGGTAACGTACGGGATCGACCACCCGGAGTATCCTTCGTTGAACTGAACTTCATCCGCCGTACTGAGCTTGATCCCACCCAGTCCGAACAGGGGCTTGTCCCCGTTGTTCAAAATGCGATCCACCTCATCTGCCAGCAGATCCGCTCTGGAACCCTGCAGCAAATCAATCTGGTGCTCGTTACAGATGATATAGACAGTAATCCCTGTCTCCTTAATCACATTCGAGTCGGTATAGACCACGCGACTACGCATCGTGATAAAGTTTTTGTCATCTGTTTGCGTACCAGGGACATAAAAGTGGGTTTTGATGAGGGGTTCCGCAGGGCTTTTACTACCCGTTTTGAAATCCTCAAACTCCGCCACGTTGTTCCCTACGTTACAGAGCAAATTGACCACCGCCTGATTTTGCAGCAGCTTTCGTTTCAGCAAGATCTTCTGTTGAATCATCGAATCAAAATGCGGCACCCTCATCACCTCCTTACCAGTTCACAATTTGGATTTTCATAACGGCCTCACTGCCGGAGGCGTCGTGGATTGCCTTGATCTCAATTTGTGTTCCCACAAATACGGGATCATCCGACGCCCGCAGCGTGATAACGCCGTTCATCTCATCGACAATGCTGGCCGCACCAGCAAAGTCATACTCCAAACGATATTGGAGTGGATCAATAGGAACGCCGCTCTCATCCAAGACTTGGACACGGATTTGCTTTGTCTCTCCGCCCGCGATCTTGAAATCGCCGTCCAGGTCTGTCAATGTGATATGGACACTCGCTCCCGAGGTTTCCTCCGTCCCACCGGGGACAGAAGTATAGTAATCTGCCACCATCAACTCGGCGTTATCGGTAGCGGCATTGAATTGGTCTTCCAGTACGGCCCATTGGATCAAGCCATCCTCTGCACGTTCATCGCCCACTGCATACGAG
>DXUR01000003.1:41178-46696 GCA_019417795.1 Clostridiales bacterium
AGATCGGATCAACTCTGGTGATACGATAGGCTGTTGGATCGACCTTGTTCTTGTCCATCAAGAACCGGGTCTGAGTATCCAACATAATCGTTTCCTCATTGTACGGCAGATAAATCAGGTGCTGGTCTTCGCCAACCGTCATCTGCGTTTTACCCGCCTCACCAGTGCCATACTGTGTGCTGTTTGTGCTATATACGGGGTATTCTACAATCTCACCTGTCAAAGGGGAGACGAATCGGATGGAGTATTTGCACTTCCAGAGTACCGCCTTTTCATAAATGCGGTTGTTATCCGGCAACGAACTCACCAGCCAAAACGCCCCGTCGTGTTTCACGTACTGCCCACATCTCAAGATACCGATATTGCAAAGAATCTGTCTAACCGTTGTGCTGTTATACACATCGCTGGTTTTCTGTTGGACAATAGCTCTTACCTGCTGCGGCTCAGTTCCAATCGCCTTATCGTAGATCAAAACATCAGACCCGATAAAGGAATCGAGCACTTCCTGAAAACCATCTTGGCCGTATGCCCAAAACTCATCATCCTCAAACCCGCTGTTGAAAAGAGGGCGTGTCATTCGATACCAGCTTTTGGATTCTTCTGACATATTGCTACCCCCTTATCCATACGCAGGATCTTTCTGACGATGAAGCAAAACTTCAACCTTAGCGATCTGGTCGTCAAGTTCCTGTTTTGTTACACGTTTGGTCGCATCTTGGCCGGTTAGCTGAACATCCTTTCCATAGATCCCGTTCAGCGCCATTACCCTGCTCAGTTCCCTTTGCAGGTAAGACACATACATCATCTGGGCGAGAGTACGAACGGCAATACTTTTCAACTTGCCAGAAAACTCGCGTGTCTCCTCGTTATACCCGAGGTCACAGCCCAAATTCAGTTCAAAATCTGCTACCGCTGTGGATAGCCATTCTGCTTCCAATGCCTCTGGGATCTCATATTTAGTCAAAGGCATGGAGTGGAATTTTTGCTCAACGTCCGCAAAGGTCGTTTTCTTTTCGTCCGCCATAATCCACACCTTTTCCTTTCATCGGTTAGACCTTGGCAGTCTCAGCCAGCTTGCGCAGAACGTCCACCTTCCAGGACTCCGCGTCCTCAGCGCCCACATTGAACGCCAGCTCCACGAGCATTCTCTTTTCGGCGTCGGTTTTCACCATAGCTTCCAGCTGCTCGTTAAACTTGGCTTTGGAGCGAATAGCCAACAGTTCCTTAACGCTTTCCTCATTCAAGAGGATAGGCGCGGAAACTTCGGCATCATCCAGGCCGAACAGCTCCTTACGCTTTGCCTCGTCCACGATCTGGATACGGGCATGATTGCCCATACCATCAGTACCGGTAAACATCACGTTGCCGGTTTGGATCTGAGCCAGAACCTCCTCTTCGGAGAGGAGGGGAAAATTCCGAGCTTTGCCCGGAATTGAAATATCGCCCTGCCCCGCCAAACGCCGAAAGCCCAGAGGCCAGGAGCAAAGGTTGTTTACCAGAACATTATTCGTTTTCATAACGATTCCCCTTTGATTGAAATTAGGGGAGGGGTTTGTGCCCCTCCCCGTTTGTGCCGTCATTCAGGCATAAAAAAAGACCTCTCACTTAAAAAGTGGGAGCGTCAAAGTTCGTGTCGGAAATCAGACCGATCTGATCTTCCATGCCCTCGGCAACGCCTGCGCCGAACTCCATATCGAAGCGGGTCAGGTGCTGACGGGTTACGATGTCGTCGCCGGTCATGGTGGTCAGTCCGCCACGCAGGAAGACCTGCAGAGGAGACACAGAACCGCGAGGCAGGAAGAACAGCAAACCCTGGGGCATATACAGGTCATAATCGGTACCATCCTTGTTCAACTGAGTCCAGTTGATCGCGTTGGGCAGCTCGGTTACAAAAGCACCGTTGTACATATTTACCAGACCAGTCTGACGGATCTCCTCGGCAACAATGTTGTTGGCGTAGCGGGTCTCGTCGGCGGAGAACCGCTTGAAGCCAGCGAAGTCGTTGAACTGGGACACTACGCTGTAATCGCCGGCAATGTTGACCTTACCATAGCGACGCATGGACTTGAGCATATTGTCAACGGCGGTCTTGGTGATGCCGTTGTCCTCAGCGAAGTGCTTCACACCCTTGGCGTTTTTCAGGGCGTTGTACAGAACGGTCATGACGTAGTAGGTCATCTTGTTCTGCATATCAATCTGCACCTGGTTCATACCCTCACGGATATTGCCGTCGAAGTTACCGTTCTGAAGCTCACGGTAGTCAACAGCAAAACCGGCAGAGATGGTCTGGGTGCCGATCGGATACTCACGCCAATTCACAGCGGCGAAGGGTACGTCGCTGCTGGATGCCTGGAATCGAGAATCGATGCTCTCGTATCCGTAGGTCTTCATCATAGGAGCCTCGTTGTAACCGATTCGGCGATAGGTGCCCATGAAGTCGAACAAGCGAACAACCTCCAACAGCTTCGGCTCAATAGAGAACCGGACGATGGAGTTGATCTCGCTACGGGCGGCGTTATCGCCGTCGATAGCCTTGCTGGACAGCTCTTTGATGGTTGCAACGCTCTTGTCCAGAGTCTTGTCGTCAACCTCGGGTCGCTTACCGGCGCTCAGAGCAGAAAATACCTCCACGATCTTGGAGTTCTGCTTGACACGACCAGTATTCACATCAGCCTGAGCGTTGCTCATGTTGATTTCATAAATCGTGCTCATCGTTTATCCCTCTCTTTCTCTTCTCACTGCACGCGGACAACGACGAGGACGCCCTTGCCCATGTATGCGGTCTTCTTCGTAACCTCGAAGTACACCTTGTAACCGGTTACGTCGGTGCTCTTAGCGAGCAGGCCATCCGTACCAAAGACCAGCTTATCGCCAACGGAGATGCCGGCATAGTCGGTGCTGATCTCATAGCTGGCAAACTCCATCTCCAGATTTGCCACAGTGGTCAGGTCGTCGGCGCGTACCTTCTCGCCGGCCTTGACCGTCAACGTCTCCTCGAAATTACGCATTTCAGGCTTGTCGTTGATATTGCTCACGATGCGGAAGCAAGCCTTAGCCTCCTCCTCAGAGGCGGGCAGGTTGGCAGTACGAGCGGCGCGATTCAGCACCACACCCATGCCGACCTTCAGATCGACGGCGGCATTAACGTCGCCAACGTTCTGCACGTTCTTGTAGTAACCAATCGTCTTAGCCTTCATTGTTTTTCATCCCTTTCTTAAAATACGTCCACGTCGGCGGGGTCGGTGTTCTCCTTCTTGCCGGCGTCATCCGTCATGCCAAATACGTCAATCTGGCTGGCGGCATTGGTTTCTGCGATCTGACTCTCACGAGCCGCCTGCACCATAGCGGTGCAGATCTTGCCAACGATGCTGTTGATCTCTACGCTGCCGGGATTGGAATTGAAAGCGTCGATATCTTCCTTGGCAACTGCACGTTGCTCCTCGGTGTAGGGGGCCAGTGCAGCATTCAGCTCTGCCACGGCAGCGGCGTTCTGCATTTCGGTGATTTTGGCATTAGCCTCAACGAGGCTGGCCTCTGCCGCTTCCTTCGCGGCGTTAGCCTCAGTCAGTCCGGCCTCTGCCGCTTCCTTCGCGGCAGCTTCCTTGTCGTAATCCGCCTGAAGCTGCTTGATATCAGCTTCCTTCTGTGCGATGTCAGCTTTCAGCTGGCTAATCTCAGCCAGAAGTGTGTCAACTTTGGCCCAATACTCCTCCCACTTGGAGTTGACCTCAGAGACAGCACCAGTCACAGCCGCCATCAACTCGTTCTTGGTCTTCTCGTCCATTGTTCCATCCTCCTTGTCCAGTTTTTTATTATTTAGCTCCATTACGATAGCGGCTTCATCAGCCGGTTTAACACTGAGAATCGCATATCCGCTGTAATCGTAATACTGCGGAACACGACCCTCCTCTTTCCAACCGCCGGAGTAAATAATGTATCCATCGTGCTCGGGCTTACCCACAATTTCCACGGAACCCTTAACAACAGAGTCCGCCATATTTTCGCGGAGCCAAGCAACAAACTTGGGATAACGCATTTCATCCAGCGTTCCTTCTGCTACCAAGCAGCGTTTAGTAACGCCTCCGATTTCTACGTCATCCACATACGCCTTGTCGAAGTGTCCAACCATAGTGGCGTCTTCAAACAAAGGCAGCTTATCCTCCTCCCGTACATCCGTCATACCGTGATTGTATGGAACGTCCCGATCTTCGGTCAAAAATTCCGCTACAATCGACATTCCGACAACGGAGTGGAGGTTAGCTTGAACATATTCCTCTTTCCATGAGATTCCGTTTTCCTGCCAACGAGTGTTATCAGGGAAGATCTCATGCAATACAACCTTGATAGGTCGTCTGCCGGCAATCTTATTTTCACTGGAGATCTCATAGATAGGGGCAAAAGCTCTCTCAGACATACTCTCACCTCCTTATCCTGACGGAGAGGGGCTTGCGTTAGCATTATTAGCCTTTGTAGACTCTGTGCTTGGATTGACCGGAGGATCGCCACCGGTGCTCTTGTCCACATCACCGTCAGGCGCATCCTTACCGGTAACAGTGAACGAGGTCTTATGCACAGGGTACTTGTTCTCAAAGTCTTCATCCAACTCAAGATCCATAAGGGAGAGGTAGTCATCCACGTCAAACCCTGTAGAGGCAATCCATGCCATCAAGCTACCCTTTCCACGGGCATACAGATCAGAGAAAAACTTCACCTGTTTTTCTCGATTGACAAAAGTAATGGGAAGCACCCGGAACTCTACCCGGTAGCTGCCGTCCCTGATCACGTTGTAATTCAAGCACTTATTCAGCTCTTCCACCAAAGCCTCAATCCACGTGAATACGTTATTCGCAACGATTTCCATATTCAGTGTGGCCGTGGCGTAGTTACCCGTAGAACTGCCGCTCAGAGCAGCAGCGGCCACACCAATGTCCTCATTCACGTCCTCTTTGATGGCATTTTCGTTTTCCTCATTCAAAAGGGAGAGATCGACCGGAAGCCGATCCATCTTCGTGCCAGAGGCCAAAGAGAAGAATGATACACCGTTTGTGTTGCTGCGTTGCGTCAGCGCTTGTTTGACTGTGTTATGCTGGTTCTCTTGCTGTTGCTGAGACAGAGCAGACGTACCCTTGTCCTTTCCCTCGGGGAAAGTTTCATAGTAGATCTGGTTATTGACCGTATCCAACACACGCCGCTTCGTGTTAATGAAGTATTTGGCGTAGTCGATATCGTCCAACGCAGCTACCGCAAAAGGCACACCGTACGGATCGTTCTGCCCGCTCTTAATCTTGGTTACAATCGTCTTGCGCCAGTCCAGTCTCTGCCAGCACGCACCATCCGGGAACTCTCCATTGGAATATCTGCGCCATCCTTCTTGAATCTGACGAGGGAACCCTTGCAGCTTACGCTTGCGATCTTTCTCTGTCATGGCGCTAAAATACCGCAGGTCAAACGCTACTTCGTAGCAGTTGTTCCTGCGGCCAATGATTCTTGTATATTCTACCGGCAAAGAAATAACAAC
>DXUR01000003.1:46796-52100 GCA_019417795.1 Clostridiales bacterium
ACCACATAATCAAGGGAGTGAAGACTAACCAGGCTATCAATAGCTGTCGTCACCGTGCCGTTTGAGTAATACGCCCACTTCGCCCATTGACGCAACTCAGAGATATACTGCATGGGATCTCTCGCCATTCGCGCGATTTCTTCCGTGGAATACGGAGCAGTACATTTCGTACCGTAGTTGACCACGTTCAAATAGGACGAACCCAAACGTGTGTTAAACTCATAGGTCTTGTTGTCCTGCGGCGCACTGTTTACTTGCGACACAGGTACTGCGGCCTGCATTTCAGATTGATCTCGGCCCATAATCCGACCAAAGAATGATCTTCCTGCCACTTGTCTTCACCTCCTTTAATTACAAAGTGTTACGTATTCATACCCGGAGCTATCCGAGAAAAGATCCGCTTCCAAAAGTGAAACGAAATAGTTGCCATAGGATACCGATGTGTACCGGTCTTTCCGCGCACCCGGACGTTCCTCAATCTTAATGAGGTTGGTTTGGTTCTGCACAGTATACTCCAACCCAATCATCTCATTGATCAACGCCACCGTCTCAAGGAAAGGACGCTCATAGAAAAGTTGGGTATCTACATCAGCAGAGGCATACTCAGGATACAAGCGCTGCAATTCTTCAACGCCCTCCTGGTTGCTTACCATAAGTTCGATCATTCGGTTGTTCAAACTATCCCGCATAGAAACAGCAATTTTGCTGTTCAGTTCCAAAGACGCCTTAACCGAGAAAACTACCTCTTTCTGGCCTGCAATTACGATACGAGCTTTCAGCTTATCATCGTTCATACACGTCCAAGGTTCGTATTCCACATTCCGATCTACGTCATAAAGCACTTTAGCCAAAGCGTCGTAAATAGCGACACCCGCGTTTCGTGTATCCAAAACGCAATAATCCGCCTCAAAGTCAGCGAACAGCTGCTTAATGCGAATGGCTTGTTTTGTCGTTTCAAATTCTGCCTGCGGCTCCATATAGACTACCTGCCGGCGATATCCCTGCTTGACCTCAATATGATCTCCGCTGGTATCTGAGACCTTATACTCCTTGCTCTCAGGGAGAGCACGAATGCAAGTAAATACCGAGTTATCGTTGCCGGTACCGCCCTCCGGGGCAATATCGCACGCGACAATACGGATTTCTCCTGCCTGTTTGGGAATTGTGTGCTTTGCCTTGACCTTTGACAGTACGTCCTCGTTCTTCCTTGGATAAAACGGACGTTTCAACACACGGTTCTTGTTCAGCATATCGTAGGTGAAGTAAGCATGGGCGTTCTCGGCCACCATCTGATTTTCATACTCAATCGTCCAGGCAACCCTATCCAGCTTCTTTCGCTCCTTCACCAAGAAGTCACGTGTTTTAATCTCGTGCTTCAAAGCAATGCTGTAATCCATACCGATCAGAACAGATTTGCCCTTGCCCAACATATCGCGGGTCACGAGCTTCATGTAGTCCCACATCCAGTGAGATTTATACCATGCAGAGCTGATATAGATTTCTTTCGGTTCCTCTTTCAGTTCTTTGTACTCGTCGGGGTACTTGATTCTGAACGGAATCTGCCGCTGGAACAGCGTAGGAGAAAGAACCGTGTCGATAATGCTTTTCACAATCATACGGAACTCTTCATAAATGAAGACCGTAGCACGGTATCCACGCACATTCTCATTAGCAACCAGTACAACAATAGAGCTTCCGTTATTAAACTTCACTTCGATATCGTTCTGGTTGTCCTTGATGGTCTTAATCTCCTGTTGAAGCAACGGAGATCTTGGCAAAATCTCTTTGGCGATTTTTTCTGATACGATCAATCTCGCCTGCTTTTTTGTTGCCGAAGCTACGACGATCAATGATCCAGGCCGCAAAATTGCTTCTTTACAGGCATAGACCGCAATGATAAATGACTTTGCCGCACTACGAGCGGCCACAATGCAGATACTCGGAAAAATATCCATCAGGTACAAAATGATGTGCTGATAGAGATACAGAGTAATTCCGAAATACCGCTGCACAAAGCGGCTGGGGTTCCTTCGCCAAAACGTTATCCAATCCAATAGCTTTTTGACAAACTCAGGGTCGTTCAATTTGCTATTGGGTGAGAAATGTTCATGGACGTGTTTTTGCCGCTCATCCATCAACGCTTCGTAATCCATAACTCACTCCTCCGAATCAGACAGGCTAAATTCCTTGTCCAGTTCCTTAGAGCCGGTCAATAGATTGCGAAGAGGTCTGGTCATGAACCGCTCAATATACTCCTTCAAATGATCGAAGTCCGCATACAGCTTCTTGTCCTTGTAATATTCAGCCGGACAAAACTCCTCGATGTCTCGAATCATTTCTCCCAAAGGACTCAGCTGCTTTTCAGCCTCAGCCTTTTTCTTCCGGTCTTCAATCTCAGTAGTAGCTGCGTCAATCTGCGACTTGTAGCTATTCGCAGCCGTACCAATGTTGGAATCTCCCTTCTGAAGCAGCTTCCGCAGATTGAGCTTCATAAAGCAGATCGAAACGTACAGTTCCTCCTGCCGCTTATCCATCGGCTCGCCGTATCGCTTTACCCAATCCTGATACTCGTACTGCATAGAATCGTAGTCGCCAGCATCAAAACCGACACCAAACCGGCGCACAACCTCCTCGGGCGTCTGGATGTCGTCATTTTTTGCTACATCCTCCACCGTAGGTGCGTTTTCCACATTGGCTTCCCAGCGCCGCACCAATGTATCAGAGTAGGTCGTTGCTCCGTCTACCTGGCTCAAATTCAGTCTGGAAATATAGGTACTGATCCGATTGCGGCTCTTTCCATTGCGGCTCTCACTGATCTTTCGTGACGACGCCCAGATGTCCAAATCAAAGTACATATCCGTGATTTGGCAAATCCGCTCTGCCGCCGCATCTTCGTCTCCGTCATAGAACTTTACGTACTGTTCGTAAAGCTCTGCAACGCAGTTCTTACAGATAGAGACAAAGCCGTTGTTACCCTTATAAATAGGGGACTTTGAACGGCCAAAATTAGTCTCCTGTTTTTTGTACTTGTGGCCGCAGCAGGTACAGCGATATTCTTCATCGCTGATTACACGCGGCTCAACTTCGGTAGGCTTCGCATCTTTCACTACCTTTTGCGTAGCCGGTTTCATCAGCTGTTTCTTTGCCGCCATGTCCGCGACCTCCTTTCTATATGACAAAACCTCGGAAGTCCAAAGACCCCGAGGTTTTCTCAATCGTTATAATTTTTTCTGGTGCGCCTGAAGGGATTTGAACCCCCGACCCACGCATTAAAAGTGCGCTGCTCTCCCAACTGAGCTACAGGCGCATATGTTATATTCAATCAGGCAATAATTCCGATTCGCGCGGTTACTACACTTATTTATCCTCCGTTGCTGACTACCTTTAGAGGGGCATACTTTCTCAGGTTCACGAAGTCCCGTTGGGGTATGCCAGCCCGCCGCGCTCCTGATCGGCTTGCCGCTTTGCTTACAGCGTTCAGGTTGGTCTATCGCGTTTTGCCTGCGCCGGACTTTCACCGGAGGGAGCGACCCCAATCTACCTGCACACGGCCAATTTTTTATTTTACCGACGTGTCAGAGCCGTCACACGTCATCATAGGTAGTGTCCTTACGGACTGGTGGGATAAGAAGGAATCGAACCTCCGACGCGCAGGGCTTCAACCTGCCGCTCTTCCAACTGAGCTATCATCCCATAGCGCTACGCATTTTTGTTTATCGGCATTGCACAGGACAGCGTAGCAAAGTCCACCGTCCCCTGTCGCTGGAACCGCGCCGCTTTCGTACCGTTTGTCTTGGGGTCGTTAGAAAGCAGTAAATATCAACACATCCCGTTGGCGGCGGAAGTAGGACTCGAACCCACAAGCCGCTCATCACGACCAACAGTTTTCAAGACTGCTCCCCGCACCTACTGGGGTCAATTCCGCCACTTGTGAAATTTAGGCACACATTATTTTTTCAAGCTGATCGTACCCAACCCGAGCTGCCCATTCTGCGTGCTCAAAGAACACAACAGCCTTTCCATGATCGTCTCGAATGTATAGGCAAAGTGTTTTTGCTCCATTCACCGGGGACACATAATACATTAAAGATCCAAACGGAAACTTCATTGAATCACCCACTCATCAATTTGAACCCGACCTTATTTCAACTGCATATCGGGTAGCAACAAATATTTGTATGGTAGGGGAGGTGGGAGTCGAACCCACTCAGCTCGAAAGCAACGGTTTTACAGACCGCCCCAGCTCTCCAACTCTGGCGCTCCCCTATATTTACTATTCTTATATTGGTACGGGTAGAGGGGGTTGAACCCACGACCTTCTGATTAAGAGTCAGCTGCTCTACCAACTAAGCTATACCCGCATATGGAGCTGGTGGACGGACTTGAACCCCCGACCTACTGATTACAAATCAGCCACTCTACCGACTGAGCTACACCAGCATATGGAGCTGACACAGAGACTCGAACTCTGAACCTATTGCTTACGAAGCAACCGCTCTACCATTAGAGCTATGTCAGCATGGCAGGGGTTGAAGGACTTGAACCCTCACCTACATCGGTTTTGGAGACCGGAGTGCTACCAATTACACCAAACCCCTATAAAAATGGCGACGTGTACGGGACTTGAACCCGTGACCTCCGACGTGACAGGCCGGCGCTCTACTCTTCTGAGCTAACACGCCATATACAACAACCATTTATGGTTGCATTTTTATTTTGCAACCAATTTAGGTTGCTTTGGTGATGCGTCCGGGGATCGAACCCGGAAATTCCACCTTGAAAGGGTGGTGACTCTACCAATTCGTCCAACGCACCATGTTGGTACTGCTAATGGGACTCGAACCCATACGGAATTTCTCCCACCAGCACCTCAAGCTGGCGCGTCTGCCTATTCCACCATAGCAGCATATTTGGATTTATTTGTCCCAATCAATTAAAGGGTATAGATCATAGGGCGAATCCTCAGTCGCAATTTTCTCATATCCGCCATCCACAATACGCCATAGCGTATGCTTCTTCTTTTCTGGATTTTGGCTGATCTGGTACTGCTTGCCCGACCTCGTTGTACACAGCACACCGGTACCGCACTCAGAGGCGGAAATCTTTTTAACGATTTTTGACGTTTTTTCTTTCGTTACGCCCGAATCTTTCTTCGGCATGATTGCACCTACTTTATAAATTATGGCAAGGCGCTTCCAGTTGGAAGCCTTGTTGCGGCAAGCAGTTCATGAGACTACTCTTTCTGTTATAACAACTTGTGCGCACAAGCCCCTTCACAGATCCACCTCTGGTACTCCCAACGAG
>DXUR01000030.1 GCA_019417795.1 Clostridiales bacterium
GTATTATTTTATATCTTAAATTCATCTTACTTGGCCCCCTATTCTGTGTAGTTGATAACACTGCCGTTTCTCAATCCGAACTCCATTAAGGATTTATTCCCCCTAAGAAGTGCTATAGGGTTTTCGGCTTTTAGATAACAGTTTTTAATATTGGTTGTATCAATTCCAAGATCATACGCGCTATTGAGTGCCACAACGAACTCATTTGCTGAAATATTTAGTGGCACCTCAATGTCTGCGGTTATGTTTTTCTTTGTTAGATTTAATACAATTATTGCGGTTCCTTTGCTCATTTATTTCACCTCTCAAATAATCAAAAAAGCTGTTCTTTGAATACTGCTCTCCTTAGATAAATCATCAGGCTTCATCCCCTCGTAATGATTAAAATGCTCAATGTAATCACTAATCGTGAATTTCAGTGAAACATTAGGGGAGATAAGAGCGTTGTCTTCATCCTTATCAAAATCATTACAAACAAAGATATACTTTTCTGCATTCACTCCGTTAATATTGGCCACAAGAATATTGGTGGCTAGGACAGATGCAAGGCTTTGATTTAGAACGACAACAACCTTATCTGCAAGATTAAAGAGCGCTGCCTTATCTTCATCAAATGTGATATCTGCATCTACCACTATACAGTCATAATCTCTGCTTTTTTTAGCAGAAATGATAATTTTCTCAAAAACCGAGTAACTCAAGCCTAAAGACATAAGCGCAGCCTTAAAGGGTGGGAGGTAGCTAAAAAGCTCTTTCCGAATAACATGCTTAATGTCTGAATAGATATTCTCCCCGGCAATAGCAAGCTTTGCATACACATCGGATGCAGCAATCGCAGAGTGGTTTTCGAGCATATGCTGAAACACCTGCAAACGAGCTGCGTTGATGTAGAGAACACGCTTATAGTTCTTAGTCAAAGATGCACTAACACCCATCGCAACAGTTGTTTTTCCAGTACCACCACTAGCAGAATAAAACAGTATTACTTGAGTATCTTGCTTTAAAGACATGCTGATTTTCAACACATCTGCACTCTTGCCAGTGATCTCATTAAAGATTTCCTTAATGCTTGTATATTTAAAAATATAATTAACATTCAAGTCGGCTGTCCGATCTTCCTCATACTGCTCGGTCATAACAAAAATATGAGAAATGTTGTGACGCTGCATTGCTTGACTGTATAGTTGCTCTGAAACAATCAAAATATCAACTTGTTGAGGTGCAGAGAATAGCGTGTCGAAGTATTCTTTATCAGTAATAATTTCAAGGTCTACTTTCTCAAAAAAATCTTCAACAAATTTTAACTGCAGCGGGATAATGTAGTTAATATCGGTATCTGCAACAATAATTCTTGGCTTAGCCACAATTCGCCCCTCCTTATCCTATGCTCACCTGAAAATCGCTGTTTGCCAAGCGAATTATATCGCCGTTATTAATTGGATAAGGCTGATTTGGCTGCAGTCGGATTTTATTCACATATGTGCCGTTTGCACTTTGCAAATCAGTAATCGTGTACTGATTACCTTTTCTATTTATGCGACAGTGAGAACGGCTAATCATCTTGTTGAAATCAATAACGCCATCGCAGAGTTCGGCTTTTTTGCCAATGATAAATGAATCCTTGGTAACAGTAATTTCAATGCGAGTAGGGGCGTTCATAGCTATAATGCGTAACAAACCGGAACTTTGTTTTCTTTCGTTAACATCAGTCTGATCAATATGAGACTGTCCATTATTCGTGTTTCTTCCCCCCTTGATACGGGCATACAAATTTTCTACGCTAAGCGTACCATTCGACAGATCCGCAGAAAACTGCATGGTTTTAGAGGTTGAGAGCGTGGATACTCCGGAAATAAGCTTTATAAGCCCAGTCCTAATTTCGTTTTCAAAACTCGAATTGTCATCATAAATGTGCAAGCTAAGCGGCAGGTATACCAAACTAACCTTGTGAGTTGCAGGGTCTACATAAATGCGTTCAAACGAGATGTCAATATTCTGACAGGATAAAAAGCCGTTATGTTTGACTTCAATAATATCCGAAAGCAAATTCGACACGATAGTCAAAAAACTATCTGCATCTAATGTCGGGATCATGGAAGCAAATGATTTTAATCCCTTAGTTAAATAATACAGTTGCACACTCCCGTTATACGCCATCTTCATGCATTTGACAAAGCAACTACTTGCTTGGCTTTGCAGGACCTTATACTCTGTAGACAAGAAGGCATTATTGTCGCTTAAAATATATGCGAAATTAGAGCCGCACTCCATTTCCTTTATGTAGTTATTATCAATTAAAACATTCATATTAGCTTTACCTTCTTACAGTTCTTTCCATTTATTACAAGTTGGAGCACATAGATATGTGATGTGATTCAACTTCTAATAAATAGTGTTGGGCCTCCCGTGCAGGATTTCTCCTGCACGGGAGCCACACGAATTTAATTACTTTTCTTTATTCTTTTTGCGCTTAGATGTTACCAGGAACCAGATGGCAGCGGCCAGGACGATAACGCCGCCAATAGAGCCCCAGAAGAGAGCGGTATTTGCATACCAGCGGACGAAGAAGTTGCGAGAAACAGTAACTTTGTTAAAGAACACATATGTACTGTTTTCGTTGTCGGCGGAATGCTCCTTGAGGAAGTCATCGGAATCCGTGTCGGTCACATTGCCTGCAAGGTCTGTTACCTTGATACGAACCTTCTGAGCTGTTGTGCTGTCCTGCTCATCAATATCGAAGCTGCCGGTAAAGTTATAGGTATTATCGGCAATTTCTTTTTCGGTAAGCGTTTGAATTGTCTTGCCGTTCACGGTAATTTCAATAGATTGCAGACCGCCGACATCAACTACGGTATACTTGACATTCAGCTTGCCATCTACGATCTTATCTCTGTCAGCAATTCTCTTATCCAAATTGACAATGTTTCTGATCTCGGGTGCAACGGAGTCTACAGTGAAGTTCATCGAATCAATAATTTCCTTGCCCTGACTGTCGATCGAGTTGTCCGGCACGCTGGTAGACTCATTCTCAGCGGAGTCATCTGTAGCGTACTTAGAGGTTAGGGAAATCTTGTAAACGCCATCCTGAGCAAAGTTCGCTGCCTTGATGGTGTAAGTGTACTGATACCAGCCGCTTTGGCCGATGCCGGCTGCTTCATTGACCGCCGGATCGCTCGTGTAATCCACATCAACATTTTCACCGTCACGGGTAACGAGGATATTCAGGGAGCCGGCCAACAGTTTGTCCGCATTGTACTCCGTGATAACTAGGTCAGAACCAACGGATTGCACATACTGACCGCCGTCCTTGATCAGTTCGACCAGCGCATCACTGTACTCGTACACAGAACCGAAGCGATTAACAGTAAATGTATACTCTTCGCTTTCCTCGTTGCCGGCCTTGTCGACCATCTTTAATGTTAATGTGTAAATGCCGTCGTTTTGGACCAGTTTTTTGAAGGTATCAAACGTACCCGAAGCGCCCTGCGCCTGCTCAGACAAGCCTTTAATGAACTCGGCGGTAACATCGACATTCTTTTCGCCCAATCGAGTGCGCACAAGTTTGACCTCACAGGAATCATAGTTCACATCGTTCAGCGAAATGGTCGGGATCACTTCATTCTTATAAGCGCCGCCGTTTTTAATGCCGCCAATTGTCGGCTTCTCGATGGTTTGGTCAATGACAAAGTCTTTGCCTGCAACGCTGTTGCCGTAGTTGACCGCCGCACTTTCATTGCCCGCCATATCCTTGACCGACACATCGAAGGTATAGTCGCCATCTCTGTCAAATACGATGTCTGCAGTGTGTACATCGCCGCTGTGGGTCCAGGATGCGGCGGGGATCGCGATTGCAGCTCCGTTCAGCGCTGCTGTCTGTGTGAAGGTTACACGAGTTACATCGAAATTATGTTCCGTTACAACAACGGTGGCCGTGCGAGGCGCCGCAAAGTACTTGTCGTTTCTTGCGTCGTTGTTGTTGTAGCTCACAGAGACAACAGGCAGCGTCTTATCAACAGTAAATTCCGTAGGAGCAACGCTGTTACCATATCGGGCACCTGCACATGCGTTATCCGCAAGGTCGGTATAGGCAATATCAAATGTGTAATCTCCGTCGGCGCTATAGGTGACAGTTGCTGTCCATTTGGTGTTATCTTGGTTCCCCGTGCCTTTGGTATTCCGCCATTCACCAATGGTCGGGATTACACCGTCAGTATTTGTGATAGCAATCTTTACATCTTCCTCTTTGAAGTTTCTTTCGGTAACAACGATGGTTGCAGTTCTATCAGCTTTAAAATACTTTGCATTGTCAGCGCTGTCATTGTCATAAAATACATCAATTTCAGGATCGGTGATATCAATCTTAATGTCCCCAACCTTTGTTGTGGATGTATGAACATTGCCGGCGTTATCGATGGCCGTAATCAAAACAACAACATTGTTAGAATTAAACTTAGCCTTATCGATAGTAATGGAGCCAGTCCAGGAACTGATGAGGCCATTACGGTCTGGCACGCTGCCAGCACTCAAATTAAATGTGTTCTCTTCAATGGCATTGATATCGTCAGCCTTGATGACATACTTAATTTCCCTAATGCCAGAGTAAATACCAGTATCAGTCTGAGTTCCTGCACCGCTATATTTCGGCTCAACAACCTTAAAATCAACTTTCACTGTGTCATCTTTGTTGTAGATACCATTTGCGTTAGCGGTCGGAAGTTTGATATCAATTTCAGGAGAATATCGATCACCCCCGGGAGCTTTGTCATCCACAATTACGCCATTCGAGGACAAGTAAATGTCTTTTCCGGCTTTGTCTACAACATGGACATAAACAATAAACTTCTCGTTGGGAGCAACCTCAAACTCAAATGTATCTCTGTTCGCATCCAGCCCCTTGGTAGAATTACTCCAGGTGATTCCGGGTGCCGTAATATCGGTTACGATATTTTCAGTTCTGAAATACTCGATGTAGTCGATGCCGCTCAAATCGTCTGTGGAGGTTGCGGAAACCTTTGCAGCGCTGTTGGACCAACGGCCATTATAATCAATAGCGGTACGGACCCCATCGCCTTTGGCAGTCGCCCATGTTTCCGCCCAAGATTTATCTGCAAATCCCTCAATTGTCAAAGAAACGTTCGGCGCAGTCTTATCAATGGTAAACTCCGTAGGTGCCACAGAAGTGCCGTAACCTACGCCGTTATTGGCATTACCGGCCTTGTCTACGCATTTAACATCGAATGTGTAGTTTGCATTGGCACTGAAAACCATGCTAAGAGTATATTTATCCTCGCCCTTACTCTCCCAATTCGCCGGGTCCTTTGCATATGCGGCATAATCCGGGATATTTACATCCTTTCCATCTGCATCCTTTGCAGTTACTGTTACATCAACTTTTTCAGCATCAAAATTGTGCTCAACGACCTCGATTGTAATCTCTCTATCATTCTTGAAGTATTTATCGTTCAGTGCACTGTTGTTTTTAAAAGATACATTAATTACGGGCGGTGTATCATCATATACAAAACCATCCGATGACGCATAGGTAATGTTGCCAGCCTTATCGACCACCTTTGTGTATACGACATAGTCATTGTTTCTATTAAAGGTTACGGTGGTTCCTGTAGTCCAAGCGGAGTCTTCCAAATTCTTTACAGAATCGAGCGACATTCCGACATTGCTTACATAATAAGACACATTTTCGATGCCGCTATTGCCTGCTGCATTTGTGTCCGATTCATCTTTAGCAGTAATAGTAACTGTCTGTGTGGTATTAAAGAATCTGTCATATGCGCCGAAGGAGATAGTGTTTAAGAACGATTCCCAAATGTTATCCTCATTAAGCTTCACAGATACAGTCGGAGCGGTTTTATCAATATTGATGTCGCCAACCAAAATCTCACTGGTATATCCTCCGCCTATTCTATCCGCTTTCAGGAATACTTTGTAATCGTGCTTGCTGTCAGTAATTTTGATTTCAGAAGCGAAGGTGTCATCATTTTCGTCGGATGTAGCAATTTTATAGCCCTGCTTTGGCTTAATAATGACATCATAGTTGTACCAACCGTTAGTTGTGGCAGCTTCCGTGCCAGGGTCGCTAGCCTTTACAATGGTAAACGGATCTTCAGGTGTTTCAAGATTGGAAATTACAAAATCAACAGAAGTTAAAGATGCATTAATTACATAATTAGAAGCATCTTTGCCAATCAAGCTCGCTGTTGCGGTGTATTTACCGGGACGCTTTTTTGCGCCGTCGACTTTAACACTTACATCGTCACCGTCAAAAATCTCGCCATCATTTATTACAGCGGTAGGCTTCTGCTGATCTCTATTATGAGTAAGATTTGTATCGGACCAAGTGATAGTTACTTCCTTGGGATTGATAGTAAACAACTGAGTCTTATTGGACTTGATGACATAGTTGTCCTTATCAGTTCCGCTCAAAATAGCTTCAGCAGTGTAATCAACGCCGGCACTTTTCTTTTCACCAGATACCAAAACAGTTACATCGTCTTCATTGATAACGCCGGAAGTAATTGATGCAGAAGGCTTTTGATTTTGCGAATTATAAATCAGAGTAGTATCAGACCATGTAATGGCAACCTCTTTTTGATAGATTTCAAAATCGTAGGACTGAATTGCCTCTGCCCATACAGCGTTTGCACCGCACACAACCCTTACAGTGTACTTTCCTGCCTTGGAAGGAACACTTGTATTCCAGTTGAGTTCGCCTCTTTCAGCGTATTCGATCTTAACAGTTGAATAATCGCCTTTATCAATATTATACTCCGGAGTCGCTGCTGTTTCGCCATAGGTCCAGCTTGCAATGGAAAGAGTAATCTTTCCGTTTTCCTTTTCCTTAGTTGCAATAGCTGCGACAGTACTTACAGCAGAAGTATAGCTTTCCGTTTCACTTACGCGCGCATAGAAATAGTATGTTTTACTACCTTCAAGCCCGGTAAATGTTGTGCTGCTTTGCCAGTTCGTCACCTTGGAAGGATCGTCTTTATCAGCCTCATCGACAACATAACCATACTCCACAGCACCATCGCCCACCGTAGGAGTGACTTCTTTTAGAGTAATTGATGTTTGTGTGGCTTCACCGGAAATCGAAGGTGCCTCAATGCTGCTGTGGGCTTTACCGACAGCAACCTTAATAAGCACGTTATCAATAGTGTTATAATTATCTGTGTCAGAAGGTGTAAATGTTGCTTTAAATGTATTTTCTCCAATTTCGCCTACAGATTCGGTTTCATCTTTCCAAGTAAATCCTGCGGGGAGGGCAACATCAGCCAAAGTCTGACCGTATTCCGCTGTCAATTCTGTAGGTACAGTAAATACCGGGGTTCCTTTAACAATCGAAAACTCAACAAATGCAGTGGTTCCAGATACGGTAATGCTTGCGGTATATGAACCAACAGCCTTAGGCTCAGCATTGTATGTAATTTCTGGAGCATCGTTACCGGTAGCAGTTTTCCACTCAACTGCGCCATCGATCGTCGCTGCCTTTACAGTGCCATCATACTCCAAATTGGACGGAGCTGCGATTGTGATGGATACCTTTCTCCCCTCTAAATTACAGGTTCCTGCACTGCCGCAAGTTGCAACAAGGGTTTTATTATCATTTTCAACGCTGTACACGAATTCACCGTGTGCGTGAGGCGGATTGCAAATTAAGCAATCGGCATCACCATCACCTTGGTTATGAACCAAATATGCATTCTCAATGTTACTGCGAACGCACTCGTCATTATCGCAGACAAGATAGTGCTTACCATCTTCCTTGGAATTGTCAAACCATTGTAATTTGCCGCTGCAATTTGTCTCCTGGCAATTGCCCCCTGCCTCGAAGGGCAGAGCAAAAGCCGTTATTGTTGACATCGGGACCATTGCAATCAACATAATTACGGCAAGCGTTACGGCTAGCACTCTATCGAGCAGCTTAGTTCTACTTTTGTCCATAATCTAATCTCTCCTAACATTTGTTTTGTGTTTTATATAAATGTAATTGATTCCATTCAACATGCAGTGCATCCCAAATGAAAACAAAAACATGGAAACAAAAAGGAAACAAACCGTTGTACTCCACCTTAGAAAGCGAGCAACTATAAACGCAATCAGTGAAACAAACATCATCGCATCCATAATTACAGCCTCTTTATTTTGGAAGAAGTGTATTAGTCCAAGTTTTTTCAGTTCTCCATATCGCTCATTGAATGATGGACTGCGCCGCCTTGACCTGTTAATTTTAACCACCATTCTGACAGTTGAAATAAATGCAATCCAAAATAAGGCGCCATCCATATACATTGGTATTTTTGTGCTAGTCTTAATTTCGTTGACAATAGGCATCAAAAAAACTGAAAGCGATAACGCTATTAATGCTATGGTATAATAGCGTAGCATTTTTTGCTGACGGCAGTAAGATCTGCGTGCCCAATCCATCAGATCACCTCTTTGGTGTGGACAAGCATTACCTCTTCAATCATTTCGAGCTGTTTGCCACTGGAATGAGCAGGAAACTTACGGGGCAAAGATGCAAGAGGTGCTGTTGCATTGTCATCGACCAGCAGGCCCGTTGTTTCGGAACCGAGAATGCCGGTTGCCTCATCAAGCATGCCTGTTGCTTCCGATTCAAACCCATCCGCTTTGTTCTCTGTCAACAAACCAGTCTCCGGCTTTCCATCATGGGGAGTTCTTTGCGACTTGTCCGGCTTGCCTAAGTTCGGTATTGTTCCAGTCAGTTTGCCGCGTTCGGCATTGATCCTGCTTTCTTTGTAAGATTTAGTGCCAGTTTTTTCGTTCGCTGCGCGCATCTTCGCAATAGATTTTTTCGCTGTTCTGCCTGAAAGATCACCGATAACTGTCGGAATCTTGAAGAACAGCCAGAAAAACACCGCAAGGACTAAACACGCACCGGCAATCACGAAAGAGATAACTGATAGGGTCTGCAATGTTTGTGCCATCTCTTAATTACCTCCTTGCTGACGTTTTTCGACTTCGTTATACTTTGCATTAATGTTTGCATTGAACGCATCATAACTTGACTTGATCTCATCTTTCAGCTCGTTAACATAGGGCAGGGTGGAAGTAATCCCGTTGGCTTTCTGATTAAGCTCTACCATCATATCAAGGGCTGTTTGCCGTTCAAATCCAACACCAGCCATATACTCGGCCTGGTCGTTTATTAAAAGCATTGTTACATAGTAAAGCGAGATCCTATCATAATTGGCTTCGCTGTCTGCGGCCTTATCAACAGTGGACATTGCTTTATTTATTTCATTGAACAAGTCCGTATAATCCTGCAAGGAATGCTCGGATGTAGTGCTTTGCTTTGTCATAAACTCACAAATGGAATCGTAACAAGCAGCAATTTCTTTTTTATCAAAATTTGCTTGAGCACCTGCAGCGGTTTTGAAAAATCCCTGTGCACTTACCGCTCTACTCTTGAAAGAACCATCATAGTCCGAAAAATAGAGCTTTCCCATGTCGTAGTACATATCTGCAATTTCGGGATTGGTGATGTCTAACAAATCGGCTTTCGATTCAATCGTATTACCGACCTTGGTTATTTGATCATTTGATGCGCCGTTGTTTTTGTAATACTCAATTAACTTATTATAAGCGTCCACACGCTCCGGATAAATTTCAACCGCAGCAAAGTATTTTGATGGGTCAGAACTGGCGAGATTTGCATCGTAGTCCTGATTATTAACATTTGTTGCTGTTATATTGAGTACTAGTCCAGCGATTGCCATAATCGCAGACATGCCGATTGCAACAATAAAAGAAATAAGCTTTCTTCGTTGTTTCTTTTTAAATCCCTTTGTAATAAGCTCCGGACGCTCCAAATCATAAAGCAAATCCGCACAGCTTTGATAGCGATTTTCTGCTGCTGGCTCTACGCAACGGTCAATTATTATTTCAATGCCTTCGGACAGCTCTGGATTCCATTGGCGAACTGAAGCATACGGCTCTCCATTCCTGGGGTCAACACCGGTAAGCAAATGGTGCATTGTCATTCCGAGAGCAAAAATGTCAGATCTCGGATCTGTCTGCCCGCTGTACTGCTCGGGCGGTGCATAGCCCTTCGTACCAAGCACTGTCGTGTCCGCAAGGTTTTGCTCTTTATATTCTCGGGCAATACCGAAGTCGATTATCTTGATGTTGCCCTCCGGCTTGAGCATAACATTCGCCGGTTTCATATCACGGTAAATAATCGGAGGTTTTTGCGAATGCAGATAAGAGAGTGCGTCGCACAACTGCTTTGCCCAGTTTACAACCAGTTCCTCCGGCTGCGCACCGTACTCATTGAGGATCTTATCCAGCGATTCGCCTTCGATATAGTCCATCACGACATAAATTGTCACGCCGTTATCGATAATATCAACAATTCGCGGTAAGGCGGGATGGTCAAGTTTTTTCATCATGTTTGCTTCGGCAAGCAAACTGTTTACAACGATCTCGTCATTCTTTCCGCTGCCTTTTTTTCGGATTTCCTTGACAGCCCACTGTTTGTTCAGGTGTTTGTCCATTGCGAGGTAAACAACAGACATACCGCCGCGACCGATTTCTTTCAGTATTTCATATTTGCCGTCGATTACGGTTCCTATCTCAGTCATATGTCCACACCTCACTCCGCCTTGATCAGAAGAACAGATATATTATCTTTTTCTTCTCTTTTCTTAACCTGCTCAATCAGATACTTCGCATTGTTGTGCATGGCATCCTTGTTCATCAGATTGATCGGGTTAAGTGACTCGTACATTTCGGCTTCGCTTATTTCATGCCGGAATCCGTCAGAGCAAAGCATATAAGCGCCTTTTTCAGCTTTCCCACAGATAAGCTGCGGTTCAACTACCTTAGAAGCTCCAATACATTGGAGAAGGAGATTGCGGCGTTTGTCAGTCCTTGATTGCTCAAGGGTCATGGTTCCACGGCTAATTTCCCTTGCCACAAAGGTTTGATCCGTTGTGAGCTGGGTTAGAGAAGCCCCAATGTGATATACTCGCGTGTCACCAACATGACCAATCACATACTGGTCATCGATGAATAATATTCCAGAGAAAGTTGTGCCCACACCGTCAATGTTATTTTCCTTGCTATACTCAAGAATCTGCACGTTCAGTTCTTTGAGAAGAAGCGACCACTTGGCGCCAATAACTTGCAAATCAACATTGTTAAGCTCGTAAGGGAGCTCTTCGTCAAACCACTTTGCAAATGCTCGGACTACTGTGGCACTTGCGAGTTCTCCTTTTGACAGACCGCCCATACCATCACAGATGACGGCGAGAAGAATTTCTTTTCCGTCCGACTTTGCATGTTTTATTAGGGCACTATCCTGGTTTGTATCTTTAGAGATACCGATATCGGTATCTGCTGTAGCAATAAAATGCATTGATTTACCACTCCTTTCCTACATATAAAGTTAAATAAGAGTTTTAGGCTTTGTACCATTTTTACAGAGTAATTCATATGCAGCATTAACCTTGCGGATTTTGATTGCTCCAATAATCCCAAAAATGATATTTAAAACCCCTACAACTAGCGAAACGCCATCAAACAGCATGAACGAGAAAAATAAGCTATATATGGCAATAGCTACCGGCAACATCCAGTTTTTATAAAACAAGAGCGTGAATGCCGCACCCAAATAGAAAATGACGCTAACAATTGCCAGAATATCGCCAAACAAAAAATCAATTAAGTTTGTCGCAGCGGAAACAAATGAAGACACAATTGCTATGGTAACAAATGCTTTCGTTTTCGGTGATGCATATTGGTAGTAAAAAGACCTGCTAGTTTCCATATGCGCACCTCTCTTTCTGAATGTTAAAAATAAATTCTTCGTTACCTAACTTCAACCTGTCACCATCGTGAATCTCGACTTCCATATAAATTGGGAGTTCATGATTGTTGATGTAAGTGTGATTTTTGGAGTTGAGATCTTTTACGAAGTATTTGCTGCCACGCGTAATAATATCAGCATGACTTCGGCTTACCGCAATATTGTTTGTGACGAAATAGTCAACATAGCTTCTTTCTTTCCCAATCCTAAAAACCGGCTTATTAATGCTGATTGTTTCCTCTGTAAGAACACGAAACAAGGTTGGGAATAGAATATCAGCATCATCCCCGACTAGAAGACCAGTTGCGTCATCGTCAGCATCATTATCAGATAAATGCCCTGTAGCCTCGTCATTATCGTCGGCGTTTAAAAGGCCGGTGGGCTCATCGTCATCTACAAGCAGTCCGGTAGGATCATCCTCGTCATCTACGAGCAGTCCTGTAGGATCATCATCTTCAACTAACAAACCCGTAGGATCGTCATCCCCACTTTTCTCTTTACCAGCGTAGTGGTCGTAATAATGCCGGGGCTTATCTGTCATAAAGCCGCTTTGCCCAGCATTTTGTTTCTTGATTGTGTTTATAACGCTCCTGTCTTCTTTTGCAACAAAGCTCTCAACCTTATTGATATCGAAAGGGACCATTGCCTTAAAGAAATAAATAAATCGTGCAACGAAGTCGTTATCTTTGTTGTCTGCTGGCTTTACCGAGTATGCTATAGACTCAATAAACTCAACCAGATTGAGATTTTGTAACCCGTTTTTCATAGTAGGAATATATATAAACTGGATCTCTTTGGTCACTTCGTTTATATACACGTGCTGCAAATCCATCACCAAATTGTTCAGTCCCATGCCATTTGCCTGAAGTTTCTGAACAGCAACGACAATCTGCTCTAGAATGAATAGAAACTCTCTTTTGTTGGTTGGTTTTTTCAATCTCTCATAGAGGCTAATACCTACTGGGCCGGTATATTCAATCAGATTTCTTTTAACCATCTTCGGTTTAAGAAATCCGCGCAAATAAACACGAGAAAACCTATCAAGTTCCTTTTCGTCGATGGATTCACCGATTGAAGTCTTTGCTTTAACCAAAAGCTGGCAATCTTTTGCTTTAGCCTTAAACTTCATGCTGCAACTCGCCTCCTTTTTCACTGCTTCGGGAGGAAGATAATAGATTATGAATTGCCTCCTTTGCAATTCTTATCTGGGGAGTCACAAGGGAATCTTCAGAAAAAATCATATAGTTTGCAACTGCTGTAATCACCAGATAAACATAAGGTTCTACATCTTCCTTGTTGCAATTCAATCTTTTTGCAACCTGTTCTGCATAATGTCCGTATCTTTTGGTCAACCTATCAAGAGCAGGTTTCATTTTGTCTTTGTATTGACTGCTTGCGCACACAGTTACGAGGAACCTCATCGTAGGGGCCATTTCATCGGCTCTGGATTGCAAACGCTTCATCATAGTATCTAAATCATCGATATCATGCAGGGCACCAGGAATTAAAGCGCTTTCCACCCTAAGTGCAGCCTCTTCTGCGCAAGCAATAACCGCCTCATCTTTACTCTCGAAATAATAGTACAACCCAGCATTTTGCAGCTTCAATGCACTGCTCAGGTTTCTTGTTGATGTCGAGGTCAGTCCCTTTTCGATGAAAAGGTCGAGACAGATATTGATTACTTCTTGTTTGCGATCATTTTCCATGCTTTTAATTCTTCACCTTTTCGTTTCTAAACACATATGTTGTTCTGATGTCAAGCGCTTGCTTGGTAGGTGCGCAAAAAAATTTGTCCTTACTTTGCGTAGAACTCAAAGTTCTACACCAAAGCTCTACAAACCCTTGTATTTGCTTGACTTTGAGGACTTGTTGACCATTATTTTGACCACAATGGATCGCTAAGCTCAAGCAGATAAGGTAGCCAGCTTTTCAAGCTGGTTTCTCTTCATTTCCAATGAGGAATGTACATATGTGTTAAGAGTAACGCTTACATTCCCATGCCCGAGGATTTCGCTGAGAGACTTGACATCTACACCGGCTTCTACGCAGCGTGTGGCAAATGTATGTCTTAGGGCGTGGTAGTTCACTGAGGTAATTCCGCAATCATCAAGGATCTTATGGTAGCGGTACTCAAATGTACGGGGCTTAATGAATTCGCTCGTTCCAGTCAAAAGAAAGCCTTTACTGGATAGAGTTTTCAGTTTAAGCAATATTGGCAGCAGTGTCGACGAAATAGGAATATCGCGTTTGGACGCTTTGGTTTTTGGGGTGTCTATAATCAATATTGTAGAACCGCCAGAATTGCCGCTTCTGATTCGTGCGACAGTATGACGGACATGAATAACTCTTTTATTCATGTCAATATCGTTCCATGCAAGACTGCAAACCTCGCCGATCCTCAGTCCGGTATGAAGCGAAATATATATCCCAGCACTTGTTAAGTCGAAGTTATTCAGCAGCGAAGTTTCAAGTTTATTCTGTTCTTCCGAGCTTAGAATGGACAATTCTGTTTTATCCACCGAGGGCTTACAAATAGGAGTTTTCAGTGGCGAACACAGCTGCTCGCTAACCGCATATTTTATGGCGGCATTGATTACCAGCATGATGCTCCTGACATAAGAGGCCGATAATCCACCGGAGCCATCGAACCTGCCTCTTGAAATTTTCTCATCCAGGAATGTGTTGATCCTCGTTGCTGAGAGTTCATTGACTTTCGTCAGGCCGAGTTCGGGCATAATGTGTGTGTCAATAAGGTTCTGATATTTGTTGATCGTCCCGCCCTTTAAGCGTGCCCGATTATTATCCATCCACAAATTCAGCACCTCACCAAATGTTTTCCCTTGGCCTTTTGGTGTGGCCAGTTGTAATGGATGGCTAATGATAGAGGCCATCTTCTCTTTTACTTCCTTATAGGTTTTCCCGTATACTGAACCGTAGATAATACTGCCGTCCGCAGCGCGTCCTTTTTTATAACGCCCCTCCCATCGTCCATCTTTTCTTTTGCGAATGTTATCGCCACGTTTTGCCATGTTATTTGTGCTCCTTTCAACTTATATTTCGATAAAAATGTCACCACCCTAATTATAAAATGGGAGTATTACGATATTACAAGCGTAAGCATCATCAAGGTACCAGGATCGCTGACCCCTAATGCAGACCCAATTCAGCATTAAAACTCTAATTTTTACCGTATTTTTTTGAAAAAACAGTCCGTGAATCAACCGTCTACAGTAAAGAAGTCAAAGAATTATGCTTTAACTCATTGACTTTTCGCATGAAAAGTGGTACAATGAGTCGGAACAGGTGGAGTAGTGTCGTACTTTCGTGAAGGTAAGAACTTTGAGTTCTACGCAAAGTAAGGGGCTGATCGCCCCTTAAAATTTTACTCGTAAATCAAAACCTCCGGCTAAGCCGGAGGTTTGATTTGGCCCTATAAGGGCCTATT
>DXUR01000300.1 GCA_019417795.1 Clostridiales bacterium
GTAGTGGGAACTGCCCTCTGCGGGAGCAGACGGTTTTATCTGATTTCCAGATAAAGTAAAAATATCTTATTTCAAGATACATATACTCATTTTAGGTGATGTATATGCGAACTGAGATATTGAAATACGGAAGAATCCGAGATTTGCGAAATGACAGAGGACTCACGCAGAAAGACGTTGCGAACGTGCTCCATGTCAGCCAAAACACATATAGCCAATACGAAATTGGCGTTTCACGGTATCCGCTGGACGCAATCATCAAATTGGCCGAATACTATGGCGTCAGCATCGACTATTTAGTTGGCCTGACCGATGAGCCGAAGCCTTATCCACGGAAGAAAAAATGAACAGGTTTTTTGAATCTCTCATCAATCTCTTCTTCCCTCCGAAATGCCCCTTTTGCGGCAAAGTCCTGGACGCTGTGGGCATCTGCTCCAAGTGCGAGAAGGACCTGCCGTGGCTTCCGGAGGAACAGGTGGTCATGACCGACAAGGACCTGACCTGCGCCGCCCCGCTCTGGTATGAGGGCGCGGTGCGGGAGGCTTTGCTGCGTCTGAAATTCCGGGGCGGCTCCGCTCTGGCGGAGCCCTTTGGTGAGCTTTTGGCCCGGTGTGCGGCGGAGCGGTTCGGTGGAGAATTCGACACGGTGACTTGGGTGCCGGTGAGCCAGAAGCGTCTGGAAACGCGCGGGTATGACCAGTCCCGGCTGCTGGCGGAGGCCGTCTGCCGCCATTGGGACACCCGGCCGGTGCAACTGCTGGTGAAGGTGCAGGACAATCCCGCCCAGTCCGGATTGCAGGGAGAAGCCGCCCGGCGGGCCAATGTGCTGGGCGTTTACGATCCTGCGGACCCGGAACTGATCCGGGATCGACGAATCCTGCTCATCGACGATATCCACACCACCGGAGCCACTTTGTCCGAGTGTGTTCGGGTACTGCGGGACAATGGGGCTGCTTCCATCCTCTGCCTGACGGCAGCAAGAACGCCAAAACGGGAGAAAAAAGGAAAAAATTCATAGATAGCGTCTTGCAATCAGGGAAAAGCACACGTATAATAGAAAATGTATGATTGTGTGTTGAAAAACCGCTTATAATAGATTTGCAGAAAGTGCAGCGAGGTGTCAATATGACGTTTGCAAAAGATATCGGTATCGATCTGGGTACCGCTTCCGTTCTGGTATATGTAAAGGGCAAGGGCGTTGTCCTCAACGAGCCCTCTGTGGTGGCGATGGACAAGACCACAGGTAAGCTTCTGAAGGTGGGCACCGACGCCCAGGCCATGCTGGGCCGTACCCCCGGCAACATCATCGCCATCCGTCCTCTGCGGGAGGGCGTGATCTCCGACTATGACATGACGGAGCGGATGCTGAAGGAATTTATCCACAAGGTGGCGGGCTTCTCCTTCTTCAAGCCCCGGGTCATCATCTGCGTGCCCTCCGGCATCACGGAGGTCGAGGAGCGCGCCGTCATCGACGCAGGCATTCAGGCTGGCGCCCGGAAGGTCTACCTCATCGAGGAGCCTGTGGCCGCCGCCATCGGCGCAGGCATCGACATCACCCAGCCCGACGGCCACATGGTGGTGGACATCGGCGGCGGCACGGCGGATATCGCCGTTATCTCTCTTTCCGGTGTGGTGGAGTCTGCCTCCATCAAGATCGCTGGCGACCAGCTGAATGAGGCTGTGGTGAAGTATATGCGCCGCAAGCACAACCTGCTGGTGGGCGAGCGCACCGCCGAGGAAATGAAGAAGCAGATCGGCTGCGTCTTCCCCAAGGATGAGGAAGAGACCATGGACGTGAAGGGCCGCTGCCTGCTGACGGGCCTTCCCAAGGTCGTGACCGTCAGCTCTACGGAGATGATGGACGCCTTCGAGGAGCCTGTGGAGCGCATTATGGAGGCCATTCACTCCGTGCTGGAGCGGACGCCCCCGGAGCTGGTGGCGGATGTGTCCACCAACGGTATTATCATGACCGGCGGCGGCAGCCTGGTGTACGGCTTTGACAAGCTGGTCACCGCCCGCACCGGCATTCACACCACTGTGGCGGACGACGCCATTTCCTGCGTGGTTCTGGGCACCGGCAAGAGTCTGGATTCCCTGAACGCCATGCAGGACGGCACTATGAACCTCAGCCGCCGCAAGCAAATGACCTAACCAGCCTCTCCCCCGGAATTCCGGGGGAGTCTTCATCTGGACCGGAAACTTTTTCTTGAAAAAGTTGCAAAAGCGACTGTATCGTCCGCCCGTTTCAGGCGTATGATAGAGAAAACCGATCAAAGCGAGGATTTATGCTGACATTTAAAAACGTTACGGTGCGGGACGCGGCCATGCTGCGGCGCTATTATGAAAACTGCGATTACGCGCTATGCGAATACTCCGCCGGTGTCAAGCTCATGTGGCGGAGCGCGCTGCGTTATGCCTGGGCGGAGGCGGCAGGCTGCCTGATCATCCGGTGCGAAAGCGAGGGACGGGTGTCCTTCGATTATCCGGTGGCCGGACCGGAGGGGGATGAGGACGCGGCTCTGTCCGCCATTGAAGCCTACTGCATGGAAACGGGTATTCAGCCGGAAATCTCCATCGTGCCGGAGGAAAAAGCCCCTGTACTGCTATCCCGGTATCCTTATGTGCGGGTGAGCAACATCCGTACTTGGCGGGACTACCTGTACTACAAGGAGGACCTCCAGCTCTTCGCCGGGCGGCGATACTCCGGCCAGCGGAATCACATCAAAAAGTTCTACGCCCAATGGCCCAATGCGGAGTTCCGGCCCATTAGCGTCAAGGCGGACGCCGGGGCTATTGAACAGTTCTGGGTAGATTTTAAAGCGGAATTTCCCAAGGACAGCGGCAGCAAGGCCATGGCGGAGCTGGAACTCTCCAAAAAGATGATGGCCATGCCGGACAAGCCCTGGCTCCTGCGGGGCGGCATGTTCGACGGAGAAAAGCTGATTGCCCTGTCTCTCTGCGAAAAATACGGTGAGACCCTCATCATCCACATTGAAAAGGCCCTCTATTCCTATGCCGGCGCATATCCCGCCATGGTACAGGCGGAGGTGGCTGCCTTTGGTGACGGCTGCGCCTATGTGAACCGGGAGGATGACGCCGGGGACCGGGGTTTGCGGACCTCCAAGCTGCAATACGGCCCCGCCAAGCTGTCTCCCAAGTATCATTTTCTGCCTCAGAACGAGCTGCTGCGGCACGTTTCCGCGATCCCGGAACTGAAAACCGAGCGACTGACCCTTTCCGCCATCACGGAGGCGGACATCCCTGCCTATAATGCATTGGTGCTGGACAGTGACCGAAACCGCTGGTGGGGCTATGACGATGTGGGCGGTCTGGGCGCGCCTGTGACAGAGCGCAGCTTTTATGACGTGGCCCGCCGGGATTTTGAAAATCGGATGGCGGTAAACTTCGCCGTGCGGTTGAATGGAACGCTCATCGGTGAGGCGGTGCTCTATAACTTTGACTACCGGGGCAGCGCGGAGTTGGGCTGCCGGATCGATAAGGCCTATGCCGGAAACGGCTACGGCACCGAAGCTTTCCGGTGTGCTGCGGAATGGGGTCTGTATCAGGTGAATCTGAGCCGGATCGTGGCAAAGTGCTACAAGGAAAATGAGGCATCCTACAAGATGCTGTCCGCCTGTATGCGGCGGAACGGAGAGGACGAGACCTTCTTCTATTTTGAAAAGCTGGTCTGACTGACCAACATGCTCAATGCCATCAAAAAGGTCCCTGCGTACTATGTACGCAGGGACTTTCCTATATGGCGGGACTTTTCTTTACGCCAGTTCAGCCTGACCGGTGTAGAGTTGGTAGTAGCGGCCGTGCTGGGCCAGCAGATTCTCGTGGTCGCCCCGCTCAATGATACTGCCCTGCTCCAGAACCATAATGGCCTTGGAGTTGCGGACGGTGGAGAGCCGGTGAGCAATGACGAACACGGTGCGCCCCGCCATCAGCCGGTCCATGCCCTTTTCGATGAGCTTTTCCGTCCGGGTGTCGATGGAACTGGTGGCCTCGTCCAAAATCAGCACCGGCGGGTTGGCGCAGGCGGCGCGGGCGATGTTCAAAAGCTGCCGCTCGCCCTGGCTGAGGCTGCCGCCCTCACTGGTGAGGACCGTTTGATAACCGTCAGGCAGGTGGCGGATGAAGCCGTCCGCTCCCGCCAGCCGGGCCGCGGCCTCCACCTCCTCGTCGGTGGCGTCCAGACGGCCATAGCGGATGTTGTCCGCCACCGTGCCGGTAAAGAGGTGGGTATCCTGCAGGACCACGCCCAGTGACCGCCGCAGAGAGTCTTTCTGGATGTCCCGGACGTCGATGCCGTCGTAGGTGATGGTGCCGGACTGGATCTCGTAGAACCGGTTGATAAGGCTGGTGATGGTTGTCTTACCTGCGCCGGTGGAGCCTACAAAGGCGATCTTCTGACCGGGCTTGGCAAAGAGGGAAATGTCATGGAGGATGATCTTCCGGTCATCGTA
>DXUR01000301.1 GCA_019417795.1 Clostridiales bacterium
GTTATTTCAATCAGCTTTTGAAACGCGGAGCGTTTTCAAAAGGAAAAAAGAAGATGCGGGTCTAAACAGGGCTCCCGCCGAAACCCAGCGTTAGCGGTTTCGGTGGGAAAAGGAGGCGCAAGGGAGCAAATGAACGCTTTGCCGCAGGCGGAGCGGAAGTTAAGCGGACTTTGCGACGACGCGCAGATGCCTACCGAAGCCTTCCTGGCTGTCCTCAAGCTGGACGAGTAACGGCTTTTTGCCTTGCCGACGCATGGACGCCTTTCGATCCTGTAAAACAAAACAGCCCCCGTCCGGATTACCGGACGGGGGCTGTTTTGTGAAATCACATCAGGTTGTAGAGGATCTTGGCCATCTGGCCGCGGGTGATGTTGCTGTGGGGCTTGAAGCTGCCGTCACTGTAGCCATTGATGACCCCCTGAGCTGCCATAGTACGGATGTAGTAGTCGGCATAGCCGGGGATCTTGCCGCTGTCGGTGAAAGTCAAGTCCGCCAGTGCATAGCCCTTAGCCTGGGTGCGGCCGATCATGGCGGCAGCCTGGGCACGGGTCAGAGCGTTGTTGGGATTGAAATACAGGCGGCCGTTTTTCTCTGCGCCGGAGATAACGCCTTCGGTATAAAGTGCCTTGACTGCGGGAATGGCGTATTCCGGGATGATGTCCAGATCCGCGAAGGGCAGAGACACATCAGCGTACTTGCTCTCGTCCAGCTTCAGATAGCGGTAGAGCATGACGGCGAACTGGGCCCGGCTGATATTCTGGTTGGGGCGGAAGGTGCCGTCGTTGTATCCTGTGGTGATGTTGGCGTTATAGAGGAAGTCCACATAGGTGGCGGCCCAGTAATCATTGATGTCACTGAACTTGTGGTCCACGTTGTAGGAATCGATGTCCACGCTGGCCCGGCCGATATTGCCGGAGGCATCCACAGCGGTAACGGTGATCCGCAGGGCCTCCCCGCTCTCGCCGGAGGCGGGAAGCGTGTACTGGAAGGAACCGGTCTTGGCATCATAGTTTTCCAGAGGCTCCGCGACACCGTTTCTCGTCACCGTAATGGAGGAAGCGGGCAGAACGCCGTCCACCAGATCGGAGACCTTCACGCTGATCGTCTGAGTCTGCTCATCCAGTGCGGCTGTCACCGTCGGCGGGGCGTTATCCACCGTGCCGGGGAAGGCGGCGGTGATCTGGTCGATATAGACTGTGCCGCTGCGGGGGGTGTCGGCGTAGGTCACCTGAATATGGTCCCAAGTGGCATCCGTAGTGGAGGGGGCATAAATGACCACGCCGCTCAGGGTGAAGTACTGGGGCAGCGGCACGTTGATCTGCTTCCAGCCGGTGAAGTCCAGCGTGGTGACGGGCAGCTCCAGGTCGCTCTTGATGTCACCGGTGTAGAGGAAAGAGAGCTGGTTGCCGGAGCCGTCGCCGTAGACCCAGAGGTTCAGGGCTGTGTAGGGCGTTCCCAGATTGGAGAAGGAGCCTGCCATGGCCTGAGAATAGTAGCCGGTGTCCTCCGGGAGCACATAGTCCAGCTTTCCGGCGTAATGGCCTCGCTGGACATGATCGCTGACGTTGGTGCGGGAAACCATCAAATAGTAGCCGCTGAAGAAGCGCGTATCCGGAGTTTCAAAGTCCTCGATGGTTTGCAGGGCCACCTGAGCCACCGTGACGGGGATAGTCAGGCTCTTGTCCCCGGCGGAGACCGTCAGGTTTCCGGTGCCGGGGGCGGAGGCGGTGAACACGCCGTGCTCATCCACCGTGCCGATGTCCCCGGAAACAGACCAGGTAAAGGCTTCATTGGTTGCCGTCAGAGGCAGATGGTTCCAGACGGCCCCAGCGGTGAGAGCGGTCTTGCTGCCGGGGGTCACGGTAAGCTCCGTCAGGTTGGAGGCACCGTTTTTCAGGGTCAGATTGTCCGGGTTGCGGATGGCGTGGACCACGGTGCTGCCCTTGGCCCCCCGGCCGGAGGCCGTCACGGTGATGTCACCGCCGGAGGCGGGGGTGGTCAGCAGATAACGGCCGTCCTCCTGCTCCGCAACGCTGCCGGCGCTGGCGGACAGCGTATAGCTGGCGTCCATGGGGATGTAATTGCTGTCCACACCGGAGGCTGTGACGGACACGGCACTGCCGGCCAGCACATAGTCACCGGCGGCGTGGACATAGAAGTGGTCAAGATCGCCGCTGGCGCGGTCGGAGGCCACTAAAAACACCTGATTTGTGACCTTGCGCCCGGTCTCGGAGGGACGGTTGATGATGGTGGCCGTTGTGGAATCCGGCGTTGTCACCGCCAGATTGGTTGAGCCGCCGCCGTCCAGACACAGAACCGTCTGGCAGCCCAGCTCCAGAAGCCGCTCTCCCACCTGCGTCAGAGACGCGCCAATGGAATAGCCGGTCTTGCGGCCGTCGATGGTGTAGAAGATCAAAGTGCCGTCCGCCTTCTGGCCCACGGCGGTGCGGGGATTGCTCCCGGCGGCCAGATTGGGGACCACAGCTCCGTTTTCCGCCAGACAGTAGAGCGCGCCGATGGCATACTCTACATCCTCCCAGCCATCGTTGGCGGAGACGGTGAGGGTCAGTTCACTTCCCTGTGGGATGTTTTGCAGTGCGGTGGTATAGTAGCTGTCCGCCTGCAAATTGGCGGAGAGAACGATCTGATCCGGCGCAAGGCTGGTGACGGCGGTCTCTTCCACCCTGTCAACCCGGAGGGTGACAGTGGAGCCGATGGCCAGCTTCCCCTGCTCCACGGTGCAGACTACATTGATGCCGGGTTCTGTGGTGCCGGTGGTGTGCTTGGCGTTAAAATCGTATGTATAGAGGTAAAGGCCGCTGTTGGTGCGAGCCTTGTTCACCGCCGCCACCGGCCGGACCAGCTCTGTGGAGTTTCCGAAGCCGTCATCCACGGCATAACCCAGATTTGCGGAGACCTTGACGCCGGGTTTGCCCAAAATGGCAGAGCCGTCCGCCCGGAAGCCGATGGCGTAATATCCGGCGTCACTGCTGCGGAGCAGTCCTTCCGTAACCACCATGCCAATGGGCAGGCCGGTGGAGACATTGTAGAAATCGCCGTTGATGCCGGCCACTACCCGGTAGCCGTCATCTTCCAGCAGCGCGGCCGTGTCCGCCACGCTGGAACGGTCTGTCAGCGCGTCGCCGTAGGTGACAATGGGGGTCACAGCCTTGTTAGGCGTGTAGGTGATGAGATTTTCCGTCCGGAGATCGGAGTAAGTTGTACTCCAGAATACATTGGTGGAAAGCTGGGTCTCCTGGTGGAGAAGTGTGTCCTTGGCGGACAGGTCCTCCCCCAGCGCGTTTGACGCGGCGGCGGGCAGAGTCAGCGCGCTGATGAGACTGAGGGACAGCAGCAGGGATGTGAGTTTACGGATGCGGTGCTTCATAGGAACCTCCTATCGGTATAGGTCCGGGAAACCCCGGACAGGGTGGTCTACATAATACCCATAGCATAGCATAGATGCAGGATGAAGTAAATGAAAAAAGTGTTACAAAATCGGTGGGATCTTCCAGTAAGTCCGCAGCCTTTGACGGCGGAAAGCTGTTGCAAAAAAGGAAGGTTTCCGTTATAATATTCATGCGAAAAGGAGGCGGCAATATGACAGTAACGGTTGATGATAAGCGCTGCATCGGCTGCGGTATGTGCGCCGCCGCCGTACCGGAGGTGTTTCAGGTCATTGGGCGGGTGTCCACGGTGCTCTCCCAGCCTGCGAAGGAACGGTTCTTCCGGGTATTGGATGCCGCAAACGGCTGTCCGGTGAACGCGATCCAGGCAGAGCGGCGTTGAAAAAGCGAGACCGCAAAAAAGAAAAAGAAAATCAGAAAAATGGCTTGACAATTTTCTGCCCATCTGTTATAGTAATTCGTGCCTATTTGAGGCAGATATGGCGGCGTAGCTCAGCTGGCTAGAGCATTCGGTTCATACCCGGAGTGTCACTGGTTCAAGTCCAGTCGCCGCTACCATGATCCGGAGACGTCACGTGACGTCTCCCGGATCTTCCCGGCCCGTTGGTCAAGTGGTTAAGACACGGCCCTTTCACGGCTGTAACATGGGTTCGAATCCCGTACGGGTCACCAACCTATCAGACGTCGTGAGTGGCGTCTGATAGGCCAACTAAAAAATGGAGGCTTAGCTCAGCTGGTTAGAGCGCATGCTTCACACGCATGAGGCCACTGGTTCGAGTCCAGTAGTCTCCACCAAAAATCACCGGAATCACTTGATTCCGGTGATTTTCTTTCGTGATCCGCAACTTTTTATGGCACTTAATTTTTGGCGTTTCTTCAAGACTCACACGCTGACCCACACGGGGAAAGAGCCGGAAAGCACTGGACAGGGCCAGACAGGAAAAATCCTGTCTGGCCCTGTTTTTTTACCGCATCTGCTGGCTGATGACCCCACCGATGGTATCGGCGGCATCTTGCTTCATCTGGGCCGTGGCGTGGGTGTAGGTGTTCAGGGTGAACCC
>DXUR01000302.1 GCA_019417795.1 Clostridiales bacterium
CCCGGACGCAGGACGTGGGGTACACATTGGAATCCGGGCCGATAACCGTGCCGGGGTTCAGGACGCTGTTGCAGCCGACCTCCACCCGGTCGCCCAGCATGGCGCCCACCTTTTTACGGCCGGTCTCCACCTGCTCCGCGCCGTCCTTCACCACCACCAGAAGCTTGTCGCTCTTGACATTGGAGGTGATGGAGCCGGCGCCCATGTGGGACTTATAGCCAAGGATAGAATCCCCCACATAGTTGTAATGAGGCACCTGCACATTGTCGAACAGGATCACGTTTTTCAGCTCCGTGGAGTTGCCCACCACGCAGTCGTTGCCCACCAGTGCGCTGCCCCGGATAAAGGCGCACTGACGGACCTCCGTCCTGTGGCCGATGATGCAGGGGCCGTGGAGATAGGCGGTCTTGAACACCGTTGCGTCCTTGGCCACCCAGACATCCTCCAGAACGTTGCCGTCCCAGTCGGCGGGGTGCACATACTCGTCCTCCGGAAGCTGCTTGCCGATCTCCAGAATCAGGTCGGAGATCCCGGCCAGCGCCTCCCATGGATAGGTGAATTGCTTCAGGTAATCTCCCGCCAGAGAATGGCTCAGATCATATAACTCGTTGACAGTCAGCATTACTTCTTCACCTCGATGAGATGTCCGCTCTTTTCCATAGCGGCGATGATGCGGTCCACCTGCTTTTCACATTCCTCGGCGGTACCGGCCTCCGCCATGACCCGGAGCACAGGCTCCGTGCCGCTCTTCCGCAGCAGCACCCGGCCGGAATCGCCCAACTCGGCGGTGCACTCGTCCACGGCGGCCTGCACGGCGGCGTCCGCCAGCGTCAGGTCCTTATCGTCCACCCGGACGTTTTTCAGCACCTGAGGATACATGGTAACACCGGCGGCCAGCACGCTCAGGGGCAGCTGGGTGTCGATCATCACCTGCATGAGCATGAGGGCGGTGATGAGACCGTCGCCGGTGTGGGCGTACTTCCGGAAAATGATATGACCGGACTGCTCGCCGCCGATCATGAAGTCATTTTCCTTCATGTTCTCGTAAACATAACGGTCGCCCACGGCGGTCTTTTCGTAGCGGATGCCCGCCTTGTCCAGCGCCTTGTACAGACCGAAGTTGCTCATAACGGTAGTGACCAGCGTATTGCTGGGAAGCTGGCCACGCTCCTTGAAGTGCTTGGCGCAGATATACATGATCTTATCGCCGTTCAGCACCTGGCCCCGCTCGTCTACGGCAAGGCAGCGGTCCGCATCGCCGTCAAAGGCGAAGCCCACGTCCAGATGATGCTCCCGGACGTAGAGCTGCAAGCCCTCAATGTGGGTGGAGCCGCAGTCCGTGTTGATGTTCACGCCGTCCGGCTGATCGTTGATGACATAGGTCTTGGCCCCCAGCGCGTCAAACACTGCCCGGCCGATCATCCAGGAGCTGCCGTTGGCGCAGTCCAGACCAACCTTGTGCTTTTCAAAGGACCGGGAGGGCAGGCTGGTGAGGTAGCCGATATAGCGGTTGCGGCCGGAGTAGAAATCGATGGTCTTGCCCACCTTTCCCTCGGTGGCCCAAGGGAGGTAAGCGGGATCACCGTCGATGAATGCTTCCAGCTCTGCCTGAAGGGCGTCGTCCATCTTCTCGCCCACGCCGTTCATCAGCTTGATGCCGTTGTCATAAAACGGATTGTGGCTGGCGGAGATCATCACGCCGCAGTCGAAATTCTCCGTGCGGGTGATATAGCTGACGCAGGGAGTGGTGGTAACGTGGAGCAGATATGCGTCCGCGCCGGAGGAGGTGATACCCGCCGCCAGAGCGTTTTCAAACATATAGGAGGAACGCCGGGTGTCCTTGCCGATGACAATGCGGGCGGAGTCCTCCGCGTGCTTCCGGCTGTAATACCAGCCCAGAAAACGGCCCACCTGGAAGGCGTGCTCCGCCGTCAGATCAACGCCGGCCTTGCCCCGGAAACCATCTGTACCAAAATATTTACCCATCAGAACAATAAGCTCCTTTGTCTTTTAATTTGAAATCGTTCCTATCATATTCGTTTTTTACAGTAGATACAAGAGGCAAAATGTAAATTTTCAAGCCGTCTGTCCCCAGCTGGCCGTATAAAATCCCATCAGTTGTCCATACTGGAACAAAAAGGGGGCGACGGACATGATCACCGCACTGTGCCGCACGGTCATTCTCTATTTTCTCATTATGCTGGGTCTGCGGCTGATGGGAAAGCGGCAGATCGGCGAATTGGAGCCCAGCGAGTTGGTGCTGACCATGATGATCTCCGATCTGGCCACGGTGCCCATGCAGGATTTCGGCATCCCGCTGCTGGCCGGGGTCATCCCTATTTTAATTCTCCTGTCCCTGACGCTGCTGATGAGCCAGCTTTCCCTGCTGAATCTGCGGTTCCGGGCGCTGATGTGCGGCACACCGGCCATCCTGATCCGCAACGGCAAGCTCCAGCAGGCGGCCATGCGGAAAAACCGCTACACGCTGGACGAGCTGTTGGAGCAGCTCCGGGGGCAAGGGTGTCTCTCCGTGGAGGAGGTGCAGTACGCCGTGCTGGAAAACTCCGGGCAGCTGTCCGTGCTGCCATGGGCCAAGGCCAAGCCGCCCACGGCGGAGGACCTGAGCCTGACCCTGGAGGAGGACGCTCTCCCCACCGTTCTCATCAATGACGGCCGGGTTTTGCGGAACAATCTCCGTCTTTGCGGCCGGGATGAGGTGTGGCTTCAAAAAATTCTGAAGCAGGAGCACTGCAGCGCCAAGGAGGTCTTTCTCCTGACGGTGGATGAAAACGGAAAAACGCTCTGCGTTCCCAAGGAGGCTGACCCATGAAACGGATGCTGCTGCCGCCGATTTTCGTGTTGGCGGCTCTGTTGGCGTTTTCCCTGTGGAATATCCGCCACATGGAAGGAGAAACGGACCGCTGGCGGGAGCAGCTGCAAGGGGCGGACCGGCTGGCCCTCTCCGGGGAGTGGGCCGAGGCGCTGGACGCCCTCTGGGAAAGCTACGATGACTGGTCCCACAGCCAGACCTATCTTCACATCGTCTCCCACCATGACGCAGTGGATGACGCGGAGGCCATGTACCGCCGGACCATCGCCTTCGGGGAAACGGAGGAGCTTTCGGAGTTCCACGCGGAGCTGTCCGACCTCCGGGACCAGCTGCGGCTCATCGCGGAGATGGAAGCGCTGAACATCCGGAATGTGCTGTAAGGCCGCTTGTCCTCCCGCCTATTTTTCCTGTTTCAGCACCATTATATCTCTTACCAAAAATGCGGTCGTGCCGCATACTGCTATAACTGATGACAGATACACGATCCTCCGCTGCATCAAAATATTATAAATGAATATGATGCATGACGCAGTAATCAGCAGAATGTCAAATGCGATCCGGAATTTCGATCTCATACGGCCATTCCCCTTTTTCCGCAATTTTCCGCTCATTGTGCGGTAGAATCCATCATAGGAATTTCCGGATCGTGCAGAAGCACGATCACTTCTCCGCCAGGAGCTTATTCAGCTCCGCCATGAAGGTATCCAGATCCTTGAACTGGCGGTAGACAGAGGCAAAGCGGACGTAGGCCACCTGATCCACCTTCCGCAGCCGGTCCATCACCTTTTCGCCCACGGCTTCGGTGCGGATCTCCCGCTCCATGGAGTTCTGCAGCTCCTGCTCGATCTCATCGGCAATGCGCTCCAACTCGGCCAAGGGTACCGGCCGCTTCTCGCAGGCCCGGATCATGCCCCGCAGGACCTTCTGCCGGTCAAAGCTCTGGCGGCTGCCATCCTTTTTGATGACCACCATAGGCAGGCTCTCCACCGTTTCATAGGTGGTAAAGCGTTTGGCGCAGGAAAGACACTCTCTCCGACGGCGGATGCTGGCGTTTTCGTCCGCAGGACGGGAATCAATGACCTTGCTTTCGGGGTGACCGCAATAGGGGCATTTCATAGGCTTGACCTCCTGATAAACGTTCCGGGAAAACCCGGTTCATGTGTGGAAAGCACAGGATACTGCGGATATTGTACCACATTCCTTCTAAATGTGGTATCCCTATTTTCAAGTTTTTTCAAAAAACAGGCCATTCCCGGTCATCAAAGCGAAATACCCAGTACGCCCGTCCCTGCAAACGCCGGGAACGGGCAAAGCAAAACATGGCTTCCAGAGGAAAAGGGGCCGCGTCATCCCGTGGGACGGCGATGAGACGGCCCCGCTCCGGCCGGCAGGTCAGCACATCGGAAAGCCCGCTCAAGCGGCAGCGGAGGTATGGACTTCTCAGCAGTTCCGGTCTCAGCGGTTCCCATTGCTCCCGCTCCTCTCCTAAAGGGCGCAGTTCTCCCCGGAGGATGGGTCCCAACGGGTCTGTCAACCGTTTGGAAAACCGGCGGCGAATTTGCAGGCAGCCGTTCTCCGGTTCCAGAACACCGATACGGAGATTCCCTGTCTCCCCCACCGCCCACGCGCACCAC
>DXUR01000303.1 GCA_019417795.1 Clostridiales bacterium
ATCGCCGCCGCAGGGATACCAACGCCTATTATGCGGCCATGTACCTGCTGACCTCTAATGACGACATTTACCGCCGCACGGCAAACTGCTTCTGCAAGGACGGGATCGAGTTCGGCTATGCGGTGCTGAAAAACACCTCGCCGCACAACTACGCGCTGTTCATGGCGGCGCGCGACCTCTGCGATAAGACGGAGGCGGTCACGATGGCGGACTTAGCAGAACCGGAGGTGATCGACCCGGAGGCGCTGCGCCTGATCGTCAACGCCACTTTGATTGCCCGCTATGGGCTTGCCGCCTTTCAGATCAGAGCGCGAGGTGCCGAATATGAACGCTGATGATTTTGTCAGCGGGCACAGCATCCTTGCGCTGGAGCGCTTTATGGACGAAACCCGCCACATGATTATTTTTGATGTCCTGTCATGGAAATCTCCTGTGGGAGAAAAGGGCGAACGGCTGCGGCTGTTCCTCTCCGACGTAGGATATGCCAAGGCGCAGGCATCCGAGAGGCGCGGAGAAATCAAAATCCGCAAACACGCCGCCGTCATTGAGGGGCATATCCTCCCTGACCGGAAAAAGCGGCGTCACTAAAATGATTGGAGGAATTACCATGAGCAGAGTAACAGAGCTGGAAAAAGCGCTGACCACGCTGTTCCGCAAGGGTACGGAGGTCGGCTATACGGAAACGGAGATCGACGAGTTTCTGGAAAACATTGACTATCACGCTCTGCTGCAAGCCGTTTGGAACAAGGCCGAAACGGTCTATGCCTACCGTGCAGACGGCAAGAATGCGCTGAGCTTGGACTATCGCAGCGCGGAGCTGTTCAAGCAGCGAGCGACGCTTCTCTATGAGGACGTAGGCGACAGCTATATCGGCGCGGTGTTTGCCGCCCGGTCGATGGAGCTGTGGCTGCTGGAGGATATGGGCTTTGCCGTCGTTGCCAAATTCAGCGTGAACGCTGGAGAAGGCGAATACGTCACCGAGTACCGTGTCTACAAGGGCAGCGATTGGGCGGACAGCGAGATTTCTCTGGATTTGGAGGACTTGGTGGCCGAGCTTGCCGCCCTGTGCGATCCCTACTACGAACACGAGCAGCCCATCTATGAGCTGTGATGTGGGAAAGGAGTGAAAACGGAGCGGCTTCCCCATGCGGGAAACCATTCAGAACGCAAACGGCAAGCAGTTTCACGCCGTCAGCCTGTCCGGTGGCAAGGACAGTTCCGCCATGCTGCTTTTGATGATCGAACGGGATATGCCCATCAATATGGTGCTGTCAGCGGACACCGGCATGGAGTTCCCGGAAATGTATGAACACCTTGCCAAACTGGACGAGCATCTTTTCCGGGAGCGCGGCATCCATATCACCACGCTGCGGCATCCCAAGGGCTTTGAATACCTGATGTTCGACGAACCCAAGCAGAAGCCCCGCAGTCTGGAAAACCGTGCAAAGCTGGGCATCCCGCCCTACGGCAACGGCTGGCCGGGAATCCGCGTCCGCTGGTGTACCGGGCAGCTCAAAACGCACCTCATCACCAAGGAGGTCAACCGGCTCAAAGGCGAGCTGGGCGCGATCCACTATGTCGGTATCGCCGACGATGAAGCGTGGCGCTGCAAGGATGAGCGGTATCCCCTCGTGGAATGGGGCATCACGGAGGCGCAGGCGCTCCAAGCCTGTTACGACCGTGGCTTTGACTTCGGCGGACTGTATGAGATTTACCACCGTGCGTCCTGCTGGTGCTGCCCGTTCCAGCGTATCGACGAGCTGCGGAAGCTGCGAAAGCATCACCCGGAGCTGTGGGAAAAGCTGCTGGAGCTGGATCGCCGTGCGCTGGCGCAGTTCGGCACCGGCCCGCTGGGACAGTTCAAGCAGAACTGGAGCGTAAAGCGGCTGGATACGCGGTTTGCCGAGGAGGACGGCCAAACAGGTTGACTGCCCTGCGGAAAGGATTGAAGCAATATGGCTGTATTTCGCGTTGAACGGACGCGGGATTACACGGTGATGTGCAACCATCACCTGAAAGACAGCAATCTTTCCCTGAAAGCCAAGGGGCTGCTATCCATGATGCTCTCCCTCCCCGACGAGTGGAATTACACCACGCGGGGGCTGGCTGCGATCTGCAAGGAGGGCGTGGACGCCATCGGGAAAACGCTCAAGGAGCTGGAGCTGGCGGGCTACATCATCCGCCGTCAGCTTCGCGGCAAGGACGGGCGCATTTCCGACACGGAGTACACCATCTTCGAGAAGCCCCGAAAGCCCTCTCCACCGGATACGACTTTGCCAGATACGGAAAACCCGTATCTGGATAACCCGGATACGGAGGCACCGGATACGGATAATCCCGCGCAATTAAATACTAAGAAATCTAATACTCAAAAATCAAATACTGATCTATCAAGCACTCATTCATTCTTTCTGCCTGCGGCGGACGGAATGACGGACGGATTTGAGAAAAAAGCGGAGATCAGAGAGCAAATCGAATACGACATTCTCTGTCAGCAGTATGACCGGATGCAGCTTGATGAGCTGGTGGAGATTATGCTGGAGGTTGCTATGAACCGCAGCCCCACAGTCAAGATCGGGCGGGATGCGGAGTATCCCACCGGCTTCGTGCAACAGCGCTTTGAAAAGATTACCTCCATGCACATCGAAAAGGTCATGGACGGTATCCGCGAGAACACCACCCGCGTTTGGAATACGAAAGCCTATCTCATGGCGGCGCTGTTCAATTCCGTTTCCACCATCGACAACCACTATGCCATGCTGGTCAATCACGATTTTCACGGCGGCCCCTAAAGGCCGTCATTTTTCATGCCCGATTTCGGGAGAAAGGATTTGATACCGATGAAACGCCCCCTTGCCTACATCACCGCTCCGTGGAGCGAGAATGAGTTTGAGAACACCGAAAATGCCGCCAAGTATTGCAGGGCGGTCTATGATGCGGGCTTTTCGCCCGTCTGCCCCGCGCTGTTTCTGCCGCTGTTCCTACGCGATGAGATTCCGCAGGAGCACAAGGACGGCATCGACATGGCGCGGGAGTATCTGCGCCGCGCTCGTGTGCTGGTGGTTTGCGGCAGCACCGTGGATGAAAGTGTAAAAAACGACATCGCCGTGGCCGAGCGCCTGCGGATCACCGCCACCACGCTGGACGGCATCCTGACCGTCAAGGGACAGGGGCGCAGAAATGAATGAGCATCTTCTGCACCGGCTGGTGGTACCGCCTTAGTGTCCCGGCGTTCTCCCTGCAAATCGGAGGAAAGGAGCGTGATAAGTCATGCAGGAAGAAGTTGAACAGAGAATCGTATCCCTGATGATCTCTTGTGGGAAGCTGGGTGAACAGGAATTTCGCAAAGCCATTGCCAAGCTGCTGGAGCAGCTGAAAAACGACCGCCAGAAGCATCAGTACAGCAAGGCCAATCCCCACGGAAAAATGACCGTCAAGCAGCTTGCCGCCAAGGATAAGGGATTGCAGAGCATTGAAGTCACCGATCAGAATATCGGCTCATTCAACCGGATTGCCCGGAAGTATGGCATTGACTTCGCTCCATTCAAGGTCAAGGGCGAAAAGCGATACATGGTGTTCTTCAAAGCACCGGACGCCGACGCCATGACCGCCGCGTTCAAGGAATATACCACCAAGCAGGTCAGAAAGGCGGAACGCCCCTCGGTACTGGAAAAGCTGCAACACTTCAAGTCGCTCATTCAGGCGGCTGTGGTGGACAGGACAAAGCGGAAGGAGCTGGAACGATGAAGCAAGTCAACGTCAAAAAGCTCATCCTTCCCAACATCCCGTATGTGTTCATCGCGCTGCTGGCCACCAAGGTCAGCGAGGCGGTACGGCTGGCTCCCGGTTCGGACGCTTCCGCGAAGCTGCTGAACATTATGACCGGCCTGAACACGGCGTTTCACTCCCTTGTCCCCAGCTTTCATCCCATTGACCTGTGCGTGGGCGTTGCCGCCGCCATCGCTATTCGGCTGGCGGTCTATATCAAGGGCAAAAATGCCAAGAAATTCCGCAAAAATCTGGAGTACGGCAGCGCCCGTTGGGGAACCGCCGAGGACATCAAGCCCTACGTCGCTCCCGCGTTTGAGAACAACATCATTCTCACGCAGACGGAGCGTCTGACGATGAATAGTCGCCCCAAAGACCCGAAAACGGCGCGGAACAAAAATGTCCTGATCGTCGGCGGCAGCGGTTCGGGCAAGACCCGCTTTTGGTTGAAGCCCAATCTGCTCCAATGCACCTCAAAAACCTATCCCACCAGCTTCGTCGTCACCGATCCCAAAGGGGACATCGTGGTTTCCTGCGGCCATGCGCTGCAAAAGAACGGGTATCAGATCAAGATTCTCAATTCCCTGAACTTCAAGAAGTCCATGCACTACAACCCGTTCGCCTACATCCACTCGGAAAAGGACATTTTGAAGCTGGTCACGACGCTGATCGCCAACACCAAGGGCG
>DXUR01000304.1 GCA_019417795.1 Clostridiales bacterium
TAATAGTCCTCGACGTGCCTTTTTTGTGCGATAAAAATGCAAGTCGGAACATCTGCATTCTCAAATGTATTATCCCCTAAATTAATCGCTCTAATAAGTTGATTCGAGAACAGCAGTAAAGACCGGGTATTTTCGTTCTCGTTTTGGAAAAACATGTTATTAGGTACGATATAAGTAACTATGGCACCAGGCATGGCAAGACGAAACGCTCTGGATATAAAATAGCAGAACGTTTCGGGGGTACGCATATGTACATCAGCGTATTCCTTTTTATAGGTCGCCTTTTCCCACTCTGACAATTTTGCCCCAAAAGGAGGATTGGCGATTATAATGTCAAAACCCATAAAACGCCCCTGCTCATCGAGTAGCGTAGGAAATTCAAATCTCCACTCGAATGCATTTTGGTAATTGAGACTTGTTTGTTTCTCTGGCAACTCCTTTTGCTTCTCAGCATACCTCTTTTGTAGCTCCTTGATGCGTTTCTTTTGTTTGGCATCAAGAGTGCCAAATAGTCGAGGTGCTGTCAGTTCGGATAGTTCCTTGCCTATGCGTTGTATTGCAGTGCGAACTTCTTCAATAAGCAACGTCCGGAATGTCCGTTTGACTTCTTCAATAATGGTTCTTAACTCTTCCTTCTTTTCATGGTTGGACTCGTTCGTAAAGGCCTGAACCTTTTCTTTGTACTTATCCAACGACATTGGATTGTTTGCGTGCGTTTTGTTATATTCTACAAAAACATCATCTAAGGGCATCTCCAAAGAATATCGGCTCAGGAGTGAGTTACCGCACATGATCTTGTAATCGAGATTCGGCAGAGGTTCTGACTCATGGGCATCGACGACCAATGCCAGCCAAAAACGCAGACGGGCAATATCTACCGCACCTTGCTCAATATCGACACCGAAGATGTTGTTTTGAATGATTTCTCGCTTCGTTCTAGTAGAGTTGAAGTCGCCGTGAGGTTCCGCATGAGGATGCAAATTATGTATTGAATGATATAGCACATAGAGAATGCCCATCGGGAAAGCTCCCGAGCCAATAGCTGGATCGCAAACTTTCACACCTCTAAGCAATTGAGTGAATCGTACTGCAACATCCCTTTTTTGCAACTCGGGACTCACAATCCCATCGTTGATCAGATGTTCAATTGCCGAAGCGTACTGCCCATCAGGCTCATGGCTTTTCAGATATTGGATGACACTTTGGCGGCACATATACTGCACAATCTCCTTGGGTGTATAGAACGCCCCCTTATCCTTATTATCCTCCAACAAGTTTTCAAAGATGTGTCCCAACATTTCGGGATCAATGCCGACCTCGTTGTCATCAGGATCATTTTCGTCAATAGTGAAATTATAGGTGTCAAAGAATTCAAACAATTGTTTGAAATACTCTTGCGGAAATACAGATCTGCATTTATCAATATCATCCTGCTCGAATAAACCTCCGTTCAAATAGGGAATATTCTCCCAACCAGGAATTAAAGAAAGATCCCAATCGTGTCTTTTAGCATTAGTTACACGTTCCGATGCAGGAGTATTCAGCAAACCGAAAAACATTGGCTCCAATACTTTGTCGAGGAAATCGGCTTTAATAGCATCGGAAGAATTAGTATACAAATTACTCATGTAGCGATAATCTCCATTGAGCCAACCTTTCCGCTGCACAAAATACAAGAATACGATTCGTCCCATCATCTTCTTGACATAGTCGCGAATCGCCTTGCCCTGATCCTCATACTTTATAAAACTCCGCTGCATTTCTGGATCATTCTGGAGAAAATCACAGAATCTTTTATATTGCGCTTTATACTGCTTAAAGAAGTTCTCATTGAGAATCTCAACTGAGAAGCGGCTTTTCAGGTCTGAGACACTTTGAACTCTTGTCTTTTTAAGCAGATATTCTCTGGGTGTACGTGCTGCTATACCTTCCCCCAAATAATAGGAATATCGACGGGGATTGGAATAGGACCGTTTGATTGTACCATCTTCAAGCTCATCCAATTCGATGGATATTAAAGAAAAACGATAATTCGCATCATTATTCTCTGGCACAAAAAGAACCAACGCTCTTCGTTCCCGTTTGTCTGCCATAAACTGGAATATCTCCTTTGACAGGCTAACGCGAGCATCGTGCATCGAGCTATGACGAGCCTCATACACAGCCAGACGAAGCGATGGGCATACACCCAACTTCGTAATGGTTTTGATATACTTTGTCGTTTGCAGATTTTCGACCTCGTTTACTTCAGGCAGAAAGTCCGCCTCGGGCAAAAAATCATTTTGCAAAAAACGAACAAATTCTGTTCGATTATATTTCGTGCTAAAATTAATCATAACGGCAATCTTATTTTAGTTGTTCTGCGAGAATCAAGGTTTCATCGCCTTCGAACACTTTGTTCATTTTTCCTATTACACGATTCAAGTATTCCTGAGTGATTCTTTCCATCACCCTATCGGCTCTTTTAGCTGTATGCTTGTTGATAAAACGAATCTCCTCACCCGTCAAGCCTCCTATGTCAAGCACCGTTAGCAGGTCGTTCAAATAATCTTTAGGAAGAATCGCCTTATCCATCCATATATATAATCGGTCGCGCGCCATAGCCTGCGATTTTTCGTCTGCATCGGGCTTTCCGCTTCGGAACAAACGAGTTTTAATATATTGATATATCGGATTGAACTCGTTGTCTACTTTTAATGGTTCCTCTGAAACAGATGCTTCAAACAAATTGAGTGCCTGTTCGGCTGTAAGTTGTAAAGGTGAATCGTGAGTATTGTCTCCTATCTTGAATACAAAATCGTTACCCTTTTTACCGAATAGCAACACTCCTTTGTGAAACTTATCCACTTGTCGACAGATACGTGCTCGATGGGGGATAGCAAGTGCCTCCACATATACCTCAGAATCTTTCAGCTCGTTCAGCAGATTCCGGTATCGGGTATCCCAGGAGCGCTCTTCGCTTTTGGCCAGTTCGGCCTGGTATCGCTCCTTGAAGTAGGCGTGCAATTGCTCATCGCTCGTCAGCGCCTTCGTATCCTCACCCATAATGGCGTGAATCATCGCCATCTTGAGGGTGGAAATCTGTTTGGTTCGTGTTTCTGCCTCGCCGATGTCCGTCGGGAAGTAGTTGTAGATATACAACTTGTCGAACATCTTCTTGTTGATTCGGTTGATACGCCCGATACGCTGAATCACGCGGGTGGGATTGTAGGGAATATCATAATTGATAATCGTCCCGGCCCGATGAAGATTGTACCCCTCGGATATGGCGTCCGTCGCAATCAGAATCTGATAATCGTCCCGTTGGTATTGAGGTTTCAATCCGGCGTCAAAGTTGGCGCGGATTGTCTCTTTGTTGGCCGAAGAGGCCTCCTTGGAGGTGTATTTGAAAACGCCAAGATTGTCATTCTGTAACGCCGTGCCCAGATAATTGGCCGTATCGGCAAACTCGGTGAAGACAATGATTTTGCGCTTCGGATCCTCTGTGCGCAACTTCTTCAGCAATTTGCGGAACGCATCCAGTTTATAATCGAATCGGATTTGAGGCTCCTTCCCAAACCATTCGGTTTGAATGTCTTTCAGCAACTGCAGATCCGATTGAATATCCGCCATGAACTTTTCGCGTTGAATGTACTTCATGTCGATTTCGAAAAATCCTCGTTCCTGGTATTTCTCGAACATGGCGGTTATCTCCTCGGTCAAATCATCGTCCGAGGTCTCATAAAAGTCCTCCACATCGGGCAGGATGCCTCTTTTGTATACTGGCACCTTGTCGCGCTTCTCAATCCAGGCCTGGATGCGCTCAAATGATTCAATCATCATCTTTAGAGACTCTTGGAATGCGGCAACTGAACTTTCAAACCGACGTACCAACAACCGACGCATGAAATCGGATACGACACCCTGTCGTCCAGCCAGCATATACAGTCCTGTTCCCATCTTTTCATTGAGCTCCTTATCGAGTTCCTTCCGCAATTTCTCGTCGGGAACGATGTATTCAGTCGGTTTGTATCGAGAGGCTTTGAAATACCGGAATGCAGGATCCGCCTTGTGCTTCTCTTTGTCCTCTTCCGAAGGGGAGATCAGGTCGAGTGTCCGCAAGTAGAGATCCTTGACCTCGTTCAGGTTGTACCCCAGTTCGATGGGTGCTTCCGGGATGGTTGGATAAATATGCTGTCGTTTCAGATCTTCCCGATATTCCGGAATATCCTCCAGGTCCAACCGCGAACGGCGAACCACCAGCGGCGATATGATCGAGCGTATGCTTTTGGCTATTGCCTCGGCCTCCGCTTTGATCTCGGCCTGAGACAGCTTCTTTTTGCGTTGCGAATCGGACAGTTCTTTATATCTCACAATCAGCTCCTTGAATGCCGTGCCCAGATTCTCTACGGTCTTAAGAGTCGATTTGCTTGGAATCTGGAAGAGCTTCAGCATGGAGTAAATA
>DXUR01000305.1 GCA_019417795.1 Clostridiales bacterium
TTCGTCACCGCAGGTTCGGTCTTTTCCGACACCTCAACATCCGGTTCATGGCTGTGAACGATCGTTTCGACCTGTTCCGCCAGTGTTGCATCCGCAGACTTTTCTGACTGAACGGTCAGTGTCTGCTGCATTAAATTCACAACCGAGGATTCCACTCCCGGCAATGCTCCGACCTCTTTTTCTATCTTGGCGGAACAATTCGGGCAATCCAGACCTTTCAGGATGAATACTCTTTTCATTTTGACCTCCACCGTATTTTCTTAATTGTTCAATCGTTCAACTTAAAAGGTAAAAAGATAATCGCTTGCGCGATCATCCTCTTAAATGCTCAAATCCCTTGTCAATGATCTCCTTTACATGATCATCCGCCAGCGAATAATACACGATCTGGGCCTCTCTTCGGAATTTGACCAGTCCGGCAAGCCGGAGTGCTTTCAGCTGGTGAGAGACCGCCGATTTGGTGACGCCCAGCAGAACCGCAAGGTCGCATACACACATCTCGCTCTGTTCCAGAGCATGAAGGATCTGCACTCTTGTGCCATCTCCGAACAGCTTGAAAAGCGATGCAAGCTGGATATAATCGTCTTTCGGCTGCATTTTGCCTTTTACATCGTTCACGATGTCCTCATGGATCACATCGCAATTACAGGTGTATAAAGAATTTGACATCAGACGTTCTCCTCGTTTTTGTAGTTGAACAACCGTTCAATCGTATTATATCTGCTTTTTCTCCGTTGTCAAGAGGAAAAGTTAGCATCTGCTTCCCGCGATTTGTCGTCTAACAGACCTTGACAGCCTCCTTATTTCGCATACAATATAGTTGAGTATTCATTCAACTGCTGCGTTCTGAGCAGAAGATTTTGTATTTGAACAACCATGCAATAAAAGAGGTCTATCTGTGAAACGAAAATTGATCACGCTGGTTCTGACATTGGGATTTCTTGCCGCGTTTGGCGTATTTATGCACTCACCGCCCTCTATTCTGGATGGGCTGACCGGTGCGACCCCGAAAGCGAAACGTGCCGCACAAATGGCCGCACCGCTGGAGGGTAACTATCTGTTCTGCATCAACCCTGAACTGGAATCGTTTTCTGATGCGGATTTCCGGAATGACCTGAAAGCATTTGTTTCCGGTGAGACAGAAGTCCTTTCCGATGCCGGACTGCCGCACATGACACTTTCGGTCTGCGAAACAGACTATCCCTTGCTTTGCTATGCAACGGCTCTTTGTGAACGCCTGACTGCTGCCGGAGCAGATGTCACGTTGAAGCAGTACAGCGAAACCATGCTGCGTTCCCGTGCAATCAATGGGCGGTATCAACTGCTGCTGGTTTCGGAAAATACGCTTGATGCAACAGCATTGCCGGATGCAGACATCCTTCTGCTCTCCGCAGAAGAAATGGAGGACCCCTCATGCGAAAACTGAACACCATTCTCTCCGTTCTGCTACTTTTCATCTGTCTGCTTCATGGGCTGATGGGCAGTTTTATGTTGCTGGGCATCAGTTCCGGGGCAGGAAAGTTTCTGGCATGGATCGGCGTTGGCATTCTGGCGGCGCACACCGTCCTTGGGCTTTTGCTGACCGCACAGACATTCCGGGCTTCCCGGTCCGGCGGAAAACTCTACGGAAAGCAGAATGCTTTGTTCTGGGCAAGGCGCACCAGTGGGCTTGCTATTTTGCTCATGCTCTTTTTCCATATTGGCGTGTTCGGCAGAGTGCAGGACGGCGTATACATTCTGTTTCCGTTCACAACGGTCCGGCTGCTGACGCAGCTTTTACTGGTTGCTTCGGTATTTGTGCATCTTCTGCTCAATCTCCGACCCCTTCTGGTATCGCTGGGCATCGTCCGGGATAAGGAGCAGCGCGGCGACCTCTATCTGATTCTTTCTATACTGGTGCTGTTTGCTGCCAGTTCGATCATTCTATATTATATCGGGTGGAACAATGTATGAAACACACTTTGGTGATCGTGGGTGCAGGACTGGCAGGACTTTCCGCTGCTTTGACTGCTGTGAAAAACGGCTGGACGGTAAAGCTGGTGTCCTCCCTTGCCTCCGAGCGGGCGCAGTCTGTTATGGCAGAGGGCGGAATCAATGCAGCCTTGAATACCAAGGGAGAGGAGGATAGCCCGGAGCAGCATTATACAGATACCCTGACCGCTGCCTGCGGACTTGCTGACCCGAATGCAGTCTGGGGGATGACGCAGGCTGCGTCCGAACTGGTGCGCAGCCTGCACCATCTGGGAGTACAATTCAACGTGACAGATGACGATGAACTCGACCTGCGGAATTTTGGCGGACAGAAGAAAAAGCGGACGGCCTTTGCACAAAGCGATACGGGAAAGCAGCTAATGACCGCTCTGATTGATGCTGTGCGCCGGGAAGAAAGCGCAGGAACGGTCGAACGCTTTCCACACCATAAGTTCCGCACCCTGCTGCTTTCCGGGAACATCTGCGGTGGCTGCACAGTGCAGGACACCTATACTGGCGAACTGCTGCGGTTTGTATGCGATGCCGTCCTGATTGCCACAGGCGGGCTGCATGGCTTATTCGGTGATACGACCGGCTCTCTTGCCAATACCGGAGAAGTCACCGCAGAACTGTTCCGTCTGGGCGTTCCGATGGCAAATCTTGAAATGATCCAGTACCACCCTACCACGGTCGAACTGGGCGAAAAACGGATGCTTCTGAGTGAGGCCGCCCGTGGTGAGGGCGGGCGGCTGTTTGCATTACGGAACGGGAAGCCGTGGTATTTCATGGAAGAAAAATATCCGGAACTCGGCAACCTGATGCCGCGTGACATCACCGCGCGGGAAGTCTGGACGGTCAGCCGTGACTATGAGGTGTTCCTTGATATGACAGAGCTTCCTAAAGAAGTCATGGAGCATAAACTTGCCGGACTGGTGGATGATTGTCAGACCTATCTGCACAAAGATATTCGCAAAGAACCCATTCCGATTTTGCCGGGTATCCACTACTTTATGGGAGGCATTCAGGTGGACGAGCGGCACCGCACTTCGATGCGGAATCTGTACGCTGCCGGTGAATGCTGCGCTCAGTACCATGGCGCAAACCGTCTGGGTGGAAATTCTCTTCTGGGTGCGATCTATGGAGGACAGATTGCTGCGGAAACTGCCTGCCGGGAAACAGTCAGTTCCCCCAATATGCCCTGTGCCGAAGAATCCCTTCTGCCCGAACTTTCCCCGGACGCTCAAATGCAGATGAATCGTATTCTGCTGAACGCACTCGGTGTCGTGCGGGATGCACAGACATTGGAAGCGGGCATTCAGGAAATCCGCAAACTGTCTGGCACCCTTCCGCTTCTGGGCTGTGCCATGCTGGAAAGTGCCCTCGCCCGAAAAGAAAGCCGGGGTGCGCACTGGCGGGCAGATTATCCCCAACGCAACGATGCCGTTTACTGCAAAACCACCGTGGCACACTGGAACGGGCAGCATATCGCCATCAGCTTTGAATCCATCCCCGAAAGGCGGCATGATTTATGAACTACACCATCCGAATCAAACGGCAGGAAAACCCGCAGGCTTCACCCTGCTGGCAGGAGTTTTCCTTTGAGGGAAGTGCGGACACCTCGATTGCTTCGGTGTTGAACGAGCTGAATCACCGCAGCCCTCTGTGCGAAAAGAGCGGAACGGTCGTTTCCCCCATTGCGTGGGAATGCGGCTGCATGATACGCAAGTGCGGTGCCTGTGCCATGCGGATCAATGGTCTGCCTCGTCTTGCCTGTTCCGTTTTTCTGCGGGACTGTAAGGGAAGCGTTGTTACTCTGGAGCCTTTGAGCAAATTCCCACTGGTGAAAGATCTGGTCGTAGACCGTTCCGTGATCTTTGAAGCACTGAAGCGGACAAAGCTGTGGCTGGAAGGAGATGCGTTCCAGACCAGCTATACGCACAGCCAGCGGTATCGATCTGCTAAGTGTCTGCTCTGTGGCTGCTGCTTGGAGGTCTGCCCGAACTTTGACCCGAACAGTGAATTTGCTGGAGCTGTTCTGCCCGTCAACGCTTACCGTATTCTGAACGAAGAACAGGATATTGCCCATCAGACAGAACTCGCAAATGCGTATCGTCAGCTTTATTTTGAAGGCTGCGGAAAATCTCTTGCGTGCCAGGACATCTGCCCAGCCGGAATCCCGGTCGAAGAACTGATGTCACGTTCCAATGCCGCAGCGGTCTGGAAGCGATAAAGTGTAAAAGGGTATGCGGTTTATAGCCGCATACCCTTTTATGCTTAATCTTCTAATCCGTGACTTCCCGCCACATTCTTCAGATACTCCTCTGGTTCGCCGTTCAGAATCAAGTCTGCATAGCCAAGCGGGTCATTGTAGATGAGATAATCTAACTCCGACCTCTGCGCCATGGTCACGTCCAATTCATCCTCGACCCCAGTGCAGTCAATGGAGATCATTCTCCCATCCCGGAGCAGCAG
>DXUR01000306.1 GCA_019417795.1 Clostridiales bacterium
GGTGATAACCGACCACTTTCTGTGCCTGTGTTCAAAATGAACACGACCACATTTTGTGGGTGGTTTCAAACCAATCCACAAAGACGGTGGGATTTACAGGAAAAATACTACTGTATGTGAAATTCGTCAAGAGGGTTTTGGAAAACCCCTATTCTCACACTCATCCACCCTATCATGTGGGAAACCACGGGCATGATCTTGTGATCATGAGTTCTCCCAAAATGCTGACCCCAAATGAATACGATGTGTTTTTCAGCTTTCTGGAAAACACGGTGATGAAAAACGCATACTGACAGTAAAACCGCTCCGAACGTTCTGCCCGGAGCGGTTTTGCGTCAGCAGTATTTATGCAGAATGGTCATAGACGGAGGGAGAAGTCATGCGTCCTTGCACAGCTTGGTCAATTCTTCGATGGCGGCATCCTCGTCCGGGCCATCGGCGGCGATGGTCACGGTCTCGCCGCACTTCACGGCCAGACCCATTACGGCAAAGATCTTCTTCATGTCGGCGACTTTGCCGTTCTTAGTCATAGTGACTTTGCTCTCAAAGCCTTTGGCAGCTTTGCTCAGGATACCGGCGGGACGGGCGTGCAGACCTTCTTTGTCCTGAATGGTGATATCGATGCTCTTCATAAAAATCTCTCCTTTTTGGAATCGTTATTGTAAGTGCTCCAGCACATAGTTCATATCGGAAGTGGCCTTGAGCTGTTCCAGCGCATCCTCGTCTTCAAGGATCTCGCAGACATTGCCCAGCAGGTCGAGATGGTCGTTGCCGACACCGGCAATGCCGAACACGAGGTAGGCTTTTTCATCACCGAAGTCCACGCCCTGCGGATATTGCAGCAGAACAACGCCGGACTTTTTAACGGTGCCCTTCTTCTGGCTGGTGCCGTGGGGAATGGCTACGCCCATGCCCATATAGGTGCTCACCAGCTTTTCGCGCTCCACCATGGCATCGGCGTAACTGTCATCCACATAGCCGCGCTTTGCCAGCAGCGCACCGGCGGCACGGATGGCCTCCTCCTTGGTGACGGAGGGCAGACCCAGCTGGATGTCCTCCGCCTGGATCTTCATCACGGAATCGTTGGCTTTGGAAGCCTCGGTCACGGCAGCCGCCAGAGGGGCTACGGCTGCATTGCGCAGGTCGGATACGATCTCCTCATTGGCGGCAGCTTCGGCCTTGGCATCCAGTGCCGGGGAAGTGGAGGTCAGTGCGTTGTACAATGCGTCCAGATGCGGATCTGCAAGGAAGTTATCCAATGTAACAAGCTGTGCCTGCGGGGCGCACTTGGCGGCGCGGTCAGCCAGAACGCGCTGGCAGACCACCACGTCCGCGTCGGCGGGGATGGTATCCACGCTGGAGTTGGTCACGGTCAAGTCGGGGCGCTCCGCCTTAATGCGGTTGTGGAACTTGGTAGCACCCATGGCGCTGGAACCCATACCGGCATCGCAGGCAAAGACGATCTTGCGGATCTGGCCGACATTCACGGCAGTAGGCTCGGGGATCTCGCCCTTGGCCTGTGCCTTCATCTCCTTCATTTCGTTCTGGGCATCGGTCAGGCTCTTGGTGTGACCGGAGGTCGCTTTCAGAATGACCGAGGACAGAACAAAGGAAACAGCACCGGCGATGACAACGCCCAGCAGAACGGTGAGAATGGAATCCCGGGGAGCCATTGCCATGTAGGCGATGATGGAACCGGGAGAAGCAGGACCGGACAGACCTGCACCGGTCATAGAGTAGAACAGGATGGCGCAGAAGTTGCCCACGATGGGGGCGATGATGATCACGGGGTTCATCAGGATGTAGGGAAAGTAGATCTCGTGGATGCCGCCCAGCAGGTGGATGATGACAGCACCAGGAGCGGACTGGCGGGTGGTGTCGTCCTTACAGAAGAAGCAGTAGGCCAGCAGGACACCAAGACCGGGACCGGGGTTGGCTTCCAGCATATACATGATGGAGCGGCCGGTCTCAGCAGCCTGGCTTGCACCGATGGGGCTGAAGATGCCATGGTTGATAGCGTTGTTCAGGAACAATACCTTGGCAGGCTCAATAAAGATGGACACCAGCGGCAGCAGGCTGTGCGCCACAAGGAAGTCCACACCGGCGGTCAGCACGGTGAGGATGGCAGTCATGAACGGGCCGATGACGTAGTAGCCAAGGATGGCCAGCAGCATACCCAGAATGCCGACGGAGAAGTTGTTGATCAGCATCTCGAAACCGGCGGGGATATGGCCTTCCACCTTCTTATCGAATTGCTTGATGACCCAGCCGGCCAGAGGACCCATGACCATGGCGCCCATCAGCATGGTGTAGTCCGAGCCGCAGATGCAGCCCACCACGGCGATGGCGGCGATGACGCGGCCACGGTCGCCTGCAATCATCTTGCCGCCCTGCCCTGCAATGAGGATGGGCAGCAGGTAGGTCAGCATCGGGGAGACCATGCTGGCCAGCTTTTCGTTGGGGAACCAGCCCGCTTCAATGAACAGAGCAGTGAGGAAGCCCCACGCGATGAATGCGCCGATATTCGGCATGACCATGCCGCTGAGGAACTTGCCAAAGCGGGAAACAGCGTTTTTCATTTGTAGCTCTCCTTTTTCACTTGAAAGGCAGGCGGTGCAGCTCCTGTGGCATGGGAGCTGCGGCCTGCGGACGGTTGTTCGGAGGAGCTTTCGTTTCGTTCTGGCACTATTCTAGCCGATACTGCGCCGGATTTCAATGGTGACAAGCGGTGGGGTTGTCACCGGAGGATGGTGACACCAGTGGGCTGATACGGCAACATTTCCAATGGATGCGCGGGTGATTTGTGCATATTTGCTGATGCGCCGGGATACAAGACGGGAACAAGGAAGCTTTTGTCACCGGGCAATGGTGACAAAAAACACACAACTTCTTTTCTGCGTTGGGGGCTGGCAGACGGGGTGGCACTATGCTACAATAGAAGCAATGGGTAACTTTTGGGAAAAGGAGAAAAGCAACATGGGTGCGGTGTATCGTGAGGAACTGTCGGCAAATGCACGGAAGCTGATCGAGCAGCTGCTCAGCCTTCCGCAGGGCTGGGTGACGGCGGCGGCGCTGGCTGAAAGCATCGGGGTCAGCCGCCGCACCGTGCTGCGGGAGCTGCCCGCTGTGGAGCAGTGGATGCAGGCTGCCGGGGCGCATTTTGTGCGGAATCCCGGCAAGGGTCTGCTGCTGGATGAAGCGCCGGAGCGGCGAGACGCACTGCGCACCCAGCTGAACAGCGGCGACAGGAAAGAACTTTCCCGCGCAGAGCGGCGGCAGCAGCTTTTGACAAGGCTGCTCAGCGAGCAGGAACCCTGCAAAACAGCGGTACTGGCACGGGCGCTTGGCGTTTCGGAAAGCACACTGTCTGCGGACTTGGATGAACTTGAGACCAAGCTACACCCCTACCGGGTGGAGATGTTCCGCCGCCCCGGCGTGGGGGTCTGGCTGCAGGGGGATGCTTCTTCCTACCGGAGGGTGGTGTCTGCCCTGCTGCGCAGCAGTATGCCGGAAAAGGAACTGGCAGAGGTGCTCTGCGGACGGATGCCGGAAAACGAGATCTTCTCGACCCTGCTGGATACAAAAACGGCCGAAAAGGTCTGGGCGGCTTTGCAGCAGTTTGAACAGGAAGAACAGCTCCATCTGCCGGATGCAGGCTTTCTGGCGCTGGCGATCCATTGCACCCTGACCATTCAGCAGCTGCGGCAGGGCGGCGACAAGGGCAGTGCCCCCAGAGGGCTGCGCCCGGCGGGCAATCATGCTGCCCGGCTGGTGGCGGCGCTGAACCGCGCCTTCGGGCTGACCCTGCCGCCTGAGGAAGCGCAGTATCTGGAACTGTATCTCTCCGCCTATCTGGGCGCAGAGGACCCTTGGGGTAGCGCACAGGAGATGGAGTTGCGGAATCTGGAAGCCGCCCTTATCCGGGAAATGGAAAAGGCGCTGCACACAGACCTTTCCGGTTACACCTCTCTGCGGGATGACCTGTACTGCCACCTGCGCCCCATGCTGCTGCGGGTGGAGCAGAACATTCGTACCGAAAACCCCCAGCTGGACACCATCCGCACCGCCTACCCCGGCCTGTGGAAAGCCACCCGCACCGCCTGTGATGCGGTGCAGCAGCAATTCGTTCTGCCCGCCATTTCAGACGATGAAGCGGCCTACCTTGCCATGCACTTTGGCGCAGTGCTGGAACAGAATGCCATGTTCCGGCTGCGGCTGCGGGTGGTAGTGGCCTGTCCGCTGGGCATGGGCTCCAGCCGCTTTCTGGCTTCCAGGCTGGGAAACGAGTTTCCCTCTTTGCAGGTAGAGGGGTGCTGCTCGGTGCGGGAGCTGAACGCCGCCGACCTGTGCCGGAGAAAAATCGACTTCATT